>JBGSQM010000066.1:0-1833 GCA_041738035.1 Cellulophaga sp. | reverse complement strand
CGTTACTTACGATTTAGAATATGGTATGGACACCTTAGAGATTCATAAAGATAGCATTGTGCCCGGCGAAAGAATATTATTGCACGATGATGTTTTGGCGACTGGCGGTACCGCTAAAGCGGCTTGTGAACTCATTACAATACTAGGTGGAGAAATTGTACAGTGTAATTTTTTAATCGAACTAGATTTTTTAAAAGGTAGGGATAAGCTAAAAGCTTATGAAATAGCTTCTTTATTACATTATTAATGTATGGCATTGGTGGTCACAAAATAACGCCAGCCAATGATTGCCATTTGCAATTTTGTTGCTTTTGCAAGATCTAATCTTTTTTTGGTAAAAGAAGGTAATAGAGCTTTGTTTAATTTGGCCAATAACCTAAATAATGATTTCTTCATTTTGAACGAATTTCATGCAAATATAGAATGATTTTTGACTTAAAAAGCCACACGGTGGGCAGTCTTTCTTTAATATTCAGAACGAAACTATTTGTCTTTTGGCAAAATCAAGGTTAGTATTGCTTTTATTAATAAAAAATAATTTAGCGTTACAAATCGCAATTCTAAATTCTAATTTAATATTTTTTATTGAATAATCGCTTAGTTAATAGTTACATATAATTACTAAGCATAGCCCAAGTTATCGTCACAAATTTATGGTATTTGCAGTTGATGATCAAAGAATACGAACGCAATGTTTTTAGACTTAAAATATTTTGAGATATCACTATTAACTTCTTAATACTTTTTTACAAATTTTTTCCCGTCTGGTTAAAGTTCCCATACTTTAACCGCTATCAAAGCTATTTTTATCTAAATTTTAACATATAGTTACATTCTTTTATTGGTGAAAAACTTTTATCTTTAAAAAGTTTAGTAGGAATTTTCATTCTTTCTGATATTTCACTTTTAATAACTCTATTTATGAAAACAATTTATAAGATATTATTATTTCTTCTTTTTTTCGGTTTGTTTTATCAAACAACCCAAGGACAAACAAAAGCACTAAATTTACAAGAGGGCTTGTTGGATTATTTTAGCCTACCTCGCGAGCAAATATATTTACATTTGAATAAAAGCACTTATGTTTCTGGGGAGTCCTTATGGCTCAAAGGTTACGTTTGGGATTTTGCAGATAAGATACCCTCTGTTGCTACAAAAAATTTAGAAATTAGCCTTCATAATAGTGCTGGGGAGTTGGTAAAGAAAAAGTTGCTTTTAGCAGAAAAAGGCCATACCTCAGGTTATTTTGAGATTGATTCTTTGTTAGTACCTGGGGAATATTATATTCGGGGAACTACCAATTGGTTGCGGAATTTTAGGGAAAGTCATGATTATGTGCAACGGATAAGCATTATCGGAAATGATTTGTTGGAACAGAAAAATCAGGGAAACCAATTGAAGTATGATCTACAGTTTATGCCAGAGGGTGGTTACCTAATAGAAGGCTTAAACAATAATATAGGAGTAAAGCTTATAGATTCAAATGGAAAAGGCGTAGTTTTTAGAGAAGGTGTAGTGTTTGATCAAAAAGGAAATACAGTAAGTACTTTTGAGAGTAACCCATTAGGTTTAGGAAAGTTTTCTTTGGATGCAGGTATAGATCAGCAGTATAGTGCAAAAATAATTTTAAACAATGGTAATGTGGTAGAATCCAATCTGCCAAAGGCTGAAAAAGAAGGTGTAGCCCTGCACGTGGTAAATACGCCTGGAGAATATCTTTATCTTCAATTAAATACCAATCAAAGCACTTATAATCGTATTTCGGGCCGACCTTTTCATATTATTTACCACCAAGAAGATAAGAGTAGCTTAGGAGAAATGAGTTTTAGTGAC
>JBGSQM010000059.1:0-11121 GCA_041738035.1 Cellulophaga sp. | reverse complement strand
TAAAAATCTTTCAGAAGCTTTATACTTTTTGAAAGTAACCAGCCAGTTTTACCGTCAGCTATTTTTACTTTTTGCCAATCGTTCAACGTTTCCTCTACATTTACTTTAGCACCTTCATGCAATCTAAAGCTTTCTGCGCTTCTATCGTTTGGTTCAGATTTTATAATAACTTCGTTATCAAAAACTATGGCAGGTTGGTTGGCATTAAATTTAGTATATTCTAAGTAAGCAATAACAATAGCAATTAAGGCTAAAAAAAGACAAATAACACTAGAGATAAAAGCAATTCTTTTATGAGTAGCATAGGTTAAAAAGTAATATAAAATATAGCCTAGAACAAAAAGAAACATCAGCACAACACTCAAATAGCCCCATTGATCAAAAGAAAATTTAGCGGTGATATTGTTGTACAATTTTGATAATCCTGTTTCCGGAAGTGTTGCAATAGCGTCAAGTGCCATATTTTGAGCGTAAGATAAATTATTGATAATATCTTTATCATTTGGTTTTAGCAAAAGTGCTTTTTCAAAATTATAAATACTTGGGGCAATTTTATTTAATTTGTAGTAAGTGTTTCCTAGGTTAAAATAGAGCTCAGCAGAATGTTCGCCTTTATCAATAATGGCTTCATATTGTCTGGCGGCCTCCTCGTATAAACCTTCATTATAGGCTTTGTTGCCTTTTTCAAAAAGGAGATTGTTTTGTGCAGCACCACAAAAACAAAAGCTTAAAATAAATATAAATAGTATTTTTTTCACGTTATTTTATTTAAATAAAGAGCTATATCTTTTTATAATTGTTTGTCCATTGCCGATATAACATCACTTGCTTTGGTGTAATCTTCTTGCATCTGTACATCTGAAAACGGACTGTAACGGGCCATTTCACAATTTTTCAGCAGTGCTATAAATCCTTCGGATGTGGTTACATCTACTTTTTTTGCAGACAAAAGCTCTTCTATTTTATCCTTACTAAATTCAGAAGTTTCGATTTTTAATTTTGCTTTTAAATAATTATGCAATGCTTTTTCCAAAGCAACATAAAACGCCTCTTTATCACCTAAGGTCTTTTTAGCTGCTGATAAATATTTTCTGGCTAGTCGGTTGGCTTTTTTAATTTTATTGCCCTCTACATCACTTGCAATAGCATCTCTTTTTCGTCCGAATAAAATGAAAAGCGGAATAAGAATAATGGGTAATAATAACCATAAAAAGTACTTCGTCGAACCAAAGAAATAAGTACTATCCATAGCTTGTAAAGTAGTGTTTAATTGTATAAACTGAAATTGATCCCCTGTTGAAACAACTTCTTGACGAATAGTTGTGGCATTGTTAGTTGCTGCCGTGCTACTACTCGAAGGACCTTCAATTACGTTAATTAAAATTTCATTAGAACGGATGGTATTATAGCTTTCAGTTTTAGGGTTAAAATAGCTGAAAGAAATACTAGGAATAGGATATTTTCCTTTAAAACTTGGGATTATGGTGTAAGTATTAGAAACCGCACCTTCCATTCCGTTTAGGCTAGTGCTAACAGCTTCTTTAAACTCAGGATCATAAACCTCTAAAGAACTAGGAAGGTTAGGTTCTGGAAGTTGAAAAAGCTTTAGGTTTCCCGAGCCACTTGCTTTTACGATAGCTTGTAAAGATTCTGCGGCATTTAATTCTGTTTTGCTAGTGGTAACTGAAAAATTAAAATCGCCCACAGCACCAGTAAAATCATCTGGTTTGCCATTCATAGGCAATTCTTTTACTTTTATAGTTCTACTACCAGCAGATACCGTTTTGTTGGTCGCGGTATAAATAGGGCGACCAAAAAAATCGCGTCGGCTACTGGGCACTTCAACAGATACGTCTAAGGATAATGGTTCTATGTCTAAATCTCCTGTTTTTTGAGGATACAGCACTACTCTTTTTAGAATAACAAACCTAAAGGGTTTCCCATCATAAGTGCCATCTTGCGCGCTGTATTGTTTTACAGGCATGTCTTGACTCCAGAAATTATTATAAGTAGGATTGTCTAGGGGTCTAAAATTTGTTACATTGATGGAGTTTCCCACATATAATTTATAGACTACAGTAACTGCTTCGTTTAAATAGGGGTTTGCTTTTGACACTTCTGCTACCAAATAAAGGTTATCATCTGCCACAGATTCTGCTGTTGGTGGTGCATTAGGATCGTCAACGGCTGCGCTCACTTCAATTACTTTTTGAAGCGATTTATAGGTTTTACCATCAATGACTATGCTTGCTTGACCAATAGTAAATTTACCTCTTTGGGTAGGCGCTAAGGTATAAGAATAAGTTTTAGAAAAAGAACGAACCCCATTGATCCATGAATTTCTGATAGATTGCCCAGGACCCATAATTACCCTAAAACCCTCAAAATCGGGAGGTGTAAAATTGTCCCCATCCTTGTTCATTGAAAAATCTACACGCAACCTTTCGTTAATGCCTAGTTTATCTTTACTTACGGCCATGTCAAAAGTTACGGCATCATCATCCTGAGCTTTTAAGATAAAAGCAAAAAATAAAAAGCCTAAGAGGGCAATGGTATTTTTAAGCTTTTGCTGCATTACCAATCTTTTTCATTTTTGGTTTTAACACCTTTTACTTTTTTAGCATCCATTTTTTCCTGAACTTTTTTCTCTTCGTTTTGCATGGCTTCTAAAAGATTTTGTACCTGCTGAGGAGATAACTGGCTGGGTCTTGGTTGTTGTTCTCCTTTTTGTTCCTCAGGTTTATCACCTTTATTGGGCTGCTTTTTCTCTTCTTCTTTTTTATCGCCTTCTCCTTCTTTGTTTTCTTTATCTTTTTCGTCGCCTTGATCTTTTTTATCGTCTTTATTATCTCCTTCTTTTTTATCCTCGCTTTCGTCTTTTTTATCTTCTTTATTTTCTTCGTTCTTATCCTTTTGATCGTCTTTATCTTGATTTTTTTTATCCTCGTCTTGTTGCTTTTTTAGCATTTCTTGTGCTAAAGCTAAATTATAACGCGTTTCTTCATCGGTAGGGTCATTTCTAAGGGCTTGTTTGTAACCTTCAACTGCCTTGTCATATTGTTTTTCTTTCATAAACACATTGCCCATATTATGGTATGCCTTGTGTTTTTCCTCCTTAGTGGTCGCTAATTCTCCCGCTTGTTTAAATCTGGAAAAAGCTTCGCTATAAGTTTCTTTTGCATAATACGCATTTCCTAAATTATAAGGTGCCGCCGCATTCTCCGAGCTCTTATCAATCGCTTTTCTATAATCGCCTTCTGCGTTCACAAAATCGTCTTCGGAGAGGGCTTTATTAGCGTTCCATGTGTAATTTTTTGATTCTTTAAGATTTTTTAACTTTTGTTTTTCTTCCTCCTGAGCATAGGTAAAAGTTGCCACCAGAAATAGAATATATAGGAAATTTTTCATGTTAGTTACTTTTTTTTTCGTTAAACAAATTAAGTTTTCTAAGCCATTTTGTTTTTTTATCTAAAACAAATATATCTAAAAACAATAGGAATAAGGCAATACCCAAAAACCATTGAAATTGATCTTTATATTCAGCAAACTGTTTGGCTTCAAATTCTTTTTTATCCATTTGGTTGAGCTGGTCTTTAATGTATTCAACGGCTTCGGTTGTATTATCGCCGTTAATATATTCTCCATTGCCTTGACTTGCAATTTCTTTTAATATTTCTTCGTTGAGTTTGGTAATGACCACCTCACCGTTCATATCTTTTTTGAGTGTTTCAACAATTCCGTTTCTTTTGATGGGTATGGGTGCTCCTTTTGTTTTTCCTACGCCAATGGTAAAAATACGAATTCCCTCATTTACCGCATTTTCTACAGCACTTGCTGTAGTACCTTCTTCATGGTCTTCTCCGTCTGATATGATAAACAATACTCTATTGGTCTGCTGATCATCATCATAATAGGTTGCTGCCAATTCTATGGCTTTTGTAATCGCCGTACCCTGTGATGAAAGCATGTCTGTATTCATACTTTGTAAAAACATTTTTGCAGCGCCATAATCTGTTGTAATCGGTAATTGTGGATAGGCCTGAGCGGCATAAGCTATAATGCCAATACGATCACTCGCCAACTGATTGATGATTTCCGATACCAATCGCTTTCCTTTTTCTAGCCTATTAGGTGCAATATCTTCAGCAAGCATACTTTTAGATACATCTAGGGCAAAAACAATATCAACGCCTTCCCTTTTTACGGTTTCAAGTTTTGTGCCAATTTTTGGGTTTACCAATGCAATAATCAAAAAGGCTAAACCTAATAAAAATAGTATAAACTTTAAAGTTCCTTTAAAAATGGATTTCGTCGGAGTTATTCTTTTTAGAAGTGCCACATTACCAAAATTCTTTTGGGTATTTCTTTTCCATATTTGTAGGGCAATAAAAAACAACACCAAAATAGGAATGATGAACAGCAAATAAAAATATATTTTTTCTTCTAATTGAATCATTTTTTATATAAAACTTCTAAAAATTGTATTGCGTAATAGCCATTCAAATAACAGTAAAACACCTGCCAACAATAACCAAGGCCGGTATTTTTCCTCAAAATTGGTATATTTAAATTCTTCTATTTCTGTTTTTTCTAATTTATTAATCTCGTCATAAATGGCTTCTAAACTAGCATTATCCGTTGCTCTAAAATAAGCTCCGCCAGTGGCATCCGCAATGGTTTTTAATAAGGCCTCATCTATTTCAACAGGCATCATGCCATACCTAAAAGTACCATCGCTGTTATAGGCAATAGGTGATAAGGCGTTGCCATTAGTGCCCAAACCAATGGTATAGGTTTTAATGCCGTATTCAATGGCCAATTCTGCCGCCGTTTGTGGTTCTATAAATCCAGTATTATTTACGCCATCCGTCAATAATATAATTACTTTACTTAGCGCCTTACTTTCTTTAAGTCGGTTTACCGAAGTGGCTAAACCCATACCAATGGCGGTGCCGTCTTCTAAAGTGCCGTAAGTAACTTCTTTTAATGAATTTAAAACGATGCCTTTATCACTAGTAATCGGTGTTTTTGTATAGCTTTCTCCTGCATAAACGACCAAGCCTATTCTGTCATTCGGTCTTTTTTTAATAAAATCAGCAGCTACTTTTTTTAAGGCTGATAACCTATTGGGTTTTAAATCTCGAGCAAGCATACTTGACGAAACATCAATCGCCATTAAAATATCAATACCATTGGTGGTTTTAATTTTACTAGAAACTTCTTTGGTTTGCGGTCTTGCTAAGGCTACAATAATAGCGGCTAAGCCTAAAAGTCGTAAAACAAAAAGCAACGGTTTAAGTTTTGGCAAAAAACTATCGGTTGAAAAGCCTTTAATTGTTGAAATTTTTAAAGATGCCGATTGTTCTTTTCGCTTAAAAAAATACCATAGCAAAGCCATTGGAAGTATTAAAAACAACCAAAAAAATTCTGGATTTGCAAATTGGATATTTTCAATCATTTGTTATTCTATTTTAACATCTACCGTGCTCAAAATTCTTTCTACAATTTGTTCGGCATAAGGGTCATCATCTAACCAAGTGAGTAAAACTTGTTGTTGAAAACCTTTACCTCCAAAACTTAAAATAGTGTATTTTCCGTTGACCAATTCTTTGGACTCTGGAACAGCAAATTTTCCTGATCCATAGATTTTGATGCCTTTTACACCGCCAATAGTGGTAAAGTCGTCTGTTTTAGTAACAATATTTTTTGCGCCTTGATTTTCTAGATTTTTGATAAAATCATCAACCGATTGCTGTAAATCTACTTCCTCAGGTTTGTTTAATGTGGTTGAGGTTACGCCAACCGTAAATAAACCTATTGCACTTCGATAACCAAATATTTGAACCTCTTTAATGCTTTCTTTTAACTCTGGCGGTAAATTTACTTCTTGCCTTAACAATACTCTAGGCGTTTCTATTATAATAGGTGGCGAGCCATAAGCACTTGTAATCCACTCTTTTTCTTCAAGTAATTCTTTGGTTGGATGCCCTAATAATGTATCTTTTACATAAGCAAACCCATAATGTTTTACCGCTACCCCAACACCAATGAATAAGATAACGGCAGCAGTAACTGCCGTAATGATAATTTTTCTACGGTGATTTTTCTGCTCTAAAACTTCTAAATATTCTTCGCGTTGTTGTAATTCTTCTTCGGTTGGTGGCGGAATGGCTTCTTTGGTTTTGGTGACAATGAGTTCAATGGATTTGCGATCTTGTTCCGCAGCAAAAGTAGAGGGTTTAGATTTTGCAAACTTTACCAAATCTGAAGTTTGTAATATTCTTTTAAATTGATAAATGGTATCCGTATCTAATTTTAAATTGCCAGCATCTTTCAACATTTCTAATTTTTCAATTAGCTGGTCGGTAGTACTTTCGAGTGCCGAAATATGCACATCTTCTTCTAAATAAGAACGTACAATATCAGTTAATTCAGAATAGTATTGTTTATACTCATCTTGAATTAAATATTTGGAGTTTTCCAGTTTTTTTAATTCCAACATAGCCCTGTCATAAGGAGGCAAAAGGGCTTCTTTTTCTTCATCTGTTAGCTTCTTTTTGCGCCAAACGAACCAATACAGCAAACCTGCAATTACCGCTAAGCCCAGTAAAATACTTAAAATTAAAACCCAGGGAATAGTACTGCTTTTATCAACGTTTATGAGGCCTTTAATATCATATAATTGTTGTGCGATGGTATCTACAGGAATAGTATTTACATATATTCTCAGTGAATCTGTGGTAAAAGTTTTTTCGTTAATTAAAATTTTCTGTTTTGGTAGGGTGTAAGAACCAGAATCGAACTGCGTAAGAGCGTAGGTTTTTAAAAGCGTCAACTTTGAATTTTCACGAAGGGTGTCCGTCGCAAAAGATTCTACCATTTCTAAGGGTGCAAAAGTTTGACCCTCTGGGAAAATAACTTGATCTGTGGGTTCTATATTAACATTGATATTAAATTTTATCTGTTCCCCAATTTTGATACTGGTAATATCTGCACCAGAAGTTACTGAAGGACTAGATTGGGCTATCCCATAAAAACTCAAAAAAAATAGGCATAGAAGAGCACATCGTTTAAAAAACAATGTTATCACATCTCCGTTCCAAATTTTAATATTCATTTTAAGCAATTAACAAAAATTAATTTTCAATTTTTTTTAAGTGTAAACTCAGACTTCGACTCCGCTCAGTCTTCGTTTTTCCCTATCAACCGACAACTATCAACCATCAACTTTTTATCGTTTTCAATTTTTTAAACATCAACCTCAAAATGTTCAAGTATCAAGTTCAATTTTTCCAACTTTAAACTCAGACTTCGACTCCGCTCAGTCTTCGTTTTTCCCTATCAACCGACAACGAAAAACCATCAGTAATCAGCTAAACTTGGTTATCTTCGTTTAAAATACCCTAACAACTTTTTCACATAACTTTCGTCAACCCTGCAACTTAAAACCCCACAACCCGATTTTGAGAAGGTGCTTTGAAAATACTCCACTCTCTCGTTATAAAATTTACCATAATTTAATCGCACTTTTTTTGATTGTGTGTTGACCAATTGTATTTTTCCTGTTTCGGCATCTTGCATTTGCACCATACCTATATTCGGAATGGTTTCTTCGCGCTCGTCATACACGCGAATACCTGTAACATCATGTTTTTTTCCTGTAATTCGTAGCGTTTGTAAATAATCGTCAGTAATAAAATCAGACAAAACAAAAACGATTGCCTTCTTTTTCATCACATTGGTTAAATACTTTAAAGCCACTGCCAAATCTGTTTTTCTGCTCTTTGGGGTAAACTCTATTAGTTCTCTGATGATTCGCAACACATGACTTTTGCCCTTTTTAGGCGGAATAAATAATTCTATTTGATCAGAAAAAAGAATCAAACCTATCTTATCATTATTTTGCAATGCAGAAAACGCCAAAGTTGCGGATATTTCCGTAATAACTTCGTTTTTAAATTGATGGGTAGTACCAAAAAATTCTGAGCCGCTGACATCCACCATAAGCATCATGGTTAATTCACGTTCTTCTTCAAAAACTTTAATGTAGGGTTCGTTATACCTCGCAGTAACGTTCCAATCGATAGCCCTAACATCATCTCCAAATTGGTATTGGCGTACTTCGCTAAACGTCATCCCGCGACCTTTAAAAGTAGAGTGATATTCTCCACCAAAAATATGGTCAGACAGGCGGCGCGTCTTTATCTCGATTTTACGAACTTTTTTTAGTAACTCTTTGGTATCCATAAGCAGCCCCCTAGCCCCCAAAGGGGGGATTGATTGCGGTTAAAAGTAAATTTGAAATAGAATTTTTAAACATGATATTTTATTTAGCTCCCCATACAAAGTACTTTATTACTTTAAAGTACTGAATAATAGTTTCCCCTTTGGGGGCTAAGGTACTTCAATCTCGTTTACAATATTGTTGATGATTTCTACGGAAGTTACATTTTCTGCTTCTGCTTCGTAAGTTAGCCCCACTCTATGTCTTAAAACATCGTGAACAACCGCACGTACATCTTCAGGAACCACATAGCCTCTTCTTTTGATAAAAGCATAACATTTAGCAGCACTTGCTAGGTTAATACTTCCTCTGGGGGAAGCTCCAAAACTAATCAGGGGTTTTAAATCTGCTAACTTATATTTTTCAGGGTAACGGGTTGCGAAAACAATATCAAGAATGTATTTTTCAATTTTTTCATCCATATATACCTCTCTCACCGCTTTTTGAGCACTCAAGATTTGGGCCGTAGAAACCACTGGGTTTACTTTATCATAACTTCCCGTGAGGTTTTGACGCATGATGATTTGTTCCTCATTCATTTTAGGATAATCAATCACCGTTTTCAACATAAAACGATCTATCTGAGCTTCAGGCAAAGGGTAAGTTCCTTCTTGCTCTACAGGGTTTTGTGTTGCCATAACCAAGAAAGGTTTGTCAAGTGTAAAGGTGGTATCACCAATAGTTACTTGTTTTTCCTGCATCGCTTCTAACAAGGCAGACTGCACTTTTGCTGGAGCTCTGTTAATTTCATCAGCAAGAACAAAGTTGGCAAATATGGGTCCTTTTTTAATAGAAAAATCATTCTCTTTCATATTAAAAATCATGGTTCCAACAACATCCGCAGGTAATAAATCTGGCGTAAACTGAATTCTACTAAAACTTCCTTTCACTGCTTTGGCTAGGGTATTTATAGCTAGTGTTTTGGCTAAACCTGGCACTCCTTCTAAAAGAATATGGCCTTGACCTAATAAACCTATTAAAAGGCGTTCCACCATGTGTCTTTGACCAACAATAACTTTGTTCATCTCTAACATTAATAAATCTATAAAAGCACTTTCTTGAGCAATTTTTTCGTTAATAGCACTAATATCGATTGTAGTATTTTCTTCCATATTTTTTATTTATTTGTACAAGCTAGTAAAATGTTATGCAAATTGAAAATTTATTTAGATAAGCGCTGTTAACAATTGGTTAAAAATTAATATTATGCCCAAGATTTATGAAGCTTTTAAGGGATTTATTTTATAAATTCACATTCTTATGGGAAATCACACAAATTATTCAAAACTTATCGCTGGCACCATGACTTGGGGGTCTTGGGGGAAAAAGCTTTCGACCAAACAAATGGCGCAGTTATTATCGCAGTATGTCTCTTTAGGCGTAAGCACTTTTGACCATGCGGATATTTACGGTGATTATACGAACGAAGCGCATTTTGGAAAAGCCTTTCAGGAAAGCAAAATTCCGCGTTCAGAACTACAAATTATTAGTAAATGTGGCATACAATTGTTATCTGAATCTAGAAATACCGAAGTTAAGCATTACCAATATGACAAAGAATACATTATCTGGTCTGTTGAGCAATCTCTTAAAGGGCTTAAAACCGATTATTTAGATATGCTTTTATTGCATAGACCGAGCCCCTTGATACATCCCGATGAAATAGCTGAGGCCATATTAAGTCTTAAAAATTCGGGAAAAATTAAAAAATTTGGGGTATCTAATTTTTCAGTATCTCAAGTGGCACTTATAGAAACCGCTATCCCAATTACAGGAAACCAAATAGAATATTCGTTGACAGCAAATGGAGTCATGAATGATGGTACTTTAGATGATTGTATCATGCACAAACGCGTTGCAATGTCATGGAGTCCACTAGGTAATTATTTTAAACAAACTACACCGCAAACAAAGCGAATTAAAAAAGTTTTAGTCCATTTACAAGAAAAATATAACGCAACAGAAGCTCAACTACTATTGGCTTGGGTTCTTAAACATCCGGCGGATATTTTTCCAGTGGTGGGTACAACTGACCCTCAACGTTTGAAGGCATTTATGGATGCTATCCAGATAAATTTAGAACTACAAGATTGGTTTTTACTATTAGAAGCCAGTAACGGACACGAAATTGCTTAAAAATTTAAAATATGATTCTTAAAAATCCAACAGCTTTTATTACAGGTGCCACAAGTGGTATCGGAAAATCAACAGCGATATTATTTGCCGCCAACGGAATAGATTTAATACTTTGCGGCAGAAGGCAAGATCGCCTTGATATTCTAAAAGAAGAACTGAGCAAACAAACAAAAGTACACACTTTAAATTTTGATGTTCGAGATAAAGATGCTGTTTTTGATGCTATAAACTCTTTACCATCTGCCTTTTCGGATATTGATATTTTGATTAATAATGCAGGAAATGCCCATGGTTTAGATACTATTGATGAAGGAAATACGGACGATTGGGATGCTATGCTCGACATTAATGTAAAGGGTTTACTGTATGTTTCCAAGGCAATTATCCCAAAAATGATTGCTAAAAAATCGGGCCATATTATCAATATTGGCTCCACGGCGGGGAAAGAAGTTTACCCAAAAGGCAACGTATATTGCGCCAGTAAACACGCTGTTGACGCCTTAAATCAAGGTATGCGAATAGATCTAAATCCGTATGGAATTCGCGTAGGCGCAGTTAATCCTGGATTGGTAGAAACGGAGTTTAGCCAAGTTCGCTTTAAAGGTGATGCTTCTCGAGCAGAAAATGTGTATAAAGGTTTTCAACCGCTAAAACCCGAAGATATTGCAGAAATTATTCACTTTGTAGTAAGCAGACCTTAC
>JBGSQM010000038.1:0-66882 GCA_041738035.1 Cellulophaga sp. | reverse complement strand
CATAAAAAAACCCGGATTCATCACTAGCATCTAATATCTAGGAGAGGAACTACCGGGACAGCATACCTCGAAGATAATAAAAATAATAGATAAACACCTTTACAAAAAAAAATTTCTCGACCCAGAGAATGCAAAAATATTTCAATCGTTATCCTAATGATGACCAAAAAGCTATATCTCACTACAAGTCTAATATTCAATTATCCGAATCTTTTTATTCTGTTCTATCAATGTTTGAAGTTTCTTTAAGAAATAGCTTAAATAGAGAATTAACTGAATATTTTGGAACAGATGAATGGTATTTGAGAGTAGAATCTGTTCCAGGATTAAGAAATTTAAAATCAAGTATAAATACGGCTAAAAGGCACATAGCAAATCGAAATGAAACAATTACTGCTAACAAAGTAATTGCAGAACTCACCCTTGGATTTTGGGTAAGGTTGTTTAATGCAGAATATGAACTAATCTTATGGAAACCTTTGAGAAAAGCATTCCCATATTTAGAAAAACAACAAAGACAAAGAAATAATGTATCTGCCCCAATAAATAAAATAAGAGACTTTAGAAATCGAGTTTTTCATCACGAGGCAATATCTTGGAATTTAGAGAGATTAGAAGAAACACATACGAGAATATTGACAGTAATGAGTTGGATAAATAAAGATTTACCAGAAATTGCAAAAGAAATTGACCGAGTTTCAAAAGTAATAAATAATGTGAAAGCAAGAGGCATATAAAGCCAGTTGCCGTATATAATTTATTGCTTGTTCTCGCCTACTTCTGAAAATCCTCGTGGATTCTATTCGGTTTATATTTGCTAAATTTGGTACTTAACCAGCCAAATAATCTTTTACAAAACCGTTGGACGTGACAGGCTAAAAAATCCAGATAAAAATAAAAATTAGGCAATTCATCAAATGATAGACAAAAAAACACTCAGATTTTTAAATCAATTAAGTTACAATAATTCCAAAGAATGGCTTGACGAAAATAGGTCGGATTATAATTTTGCAAAAGATGATGTTTTAAGTTTAACGCATACTCTAATTAATTCATTATCTGAATTTGATTTAGGAATTGCAAAAGCCGACTTAAATCCAAAAAAATGTATTACAAGACTTAATCGTGATTTGCGATTCTCTAAAGAAAAAACACCCTATAAATCCGAATACTACATTGTGCTCAATCAGAACGGAAAAAACAGCCCCTCAGCTTTCTATTATGTACATATTGAACCGAATAATTGTTTTTTAGGAGGTGGAGTTTATAATCCACAAGCGACCGAATTAAGAAAAATACGTAACGAAATTAACGCCTCTTTTAACGAATGGAATAAAATTATTAAAAACAAAGATTTCCAAACAAAATATCCAAGTGGCATCCATAATTCTGGAACTCTAGTAAGAAGCCCGAAAGGATTTGAAGATGACAATCCTGCAATTGAATTTCTAAAAATGAAAGGATTTTATACGCAGGAACCTATAACGGATCAGGATATTCAATCTAACCTAATTTTGGAAAAAATAGTTGATTATTTTAAAACAGCTAAACCTTTGGTGGACTATTTAAATGTCGCAATTGATGCATAATACATCAGCCCTGTTGCCAATCGACTTTACGGCCGTGAGCCGTAAAGCTCAAGGTGCATCTCTCACACCATCGCATAACATTTAACTTAAAACAATCTAGATCACCACAAGCTACACCAACTTTTTAACTTTGTACCTATGACTATCCTAGCTCTGCCACTTCTTACGCTAAACATAAAGCTTCTATAAAAATTAAGCACTCTGATATTGGTTTTGACATTGCGCCCGAGGCCGAAACAACCTTGCCAAACCTAGCGGAATTGTTCTTATGCACCTTGTGTGCCTATATATTTAAAAATTTAGAACGTTTTGCTATTTTAATGAATTTCACCTATTCTAATGCGGCCATTGTGATCACGTCAATACGCTTACAAAAACCTCCAAGATTGCATGAGATTCCTTATAAATTAAAGATTCGCAATAGCGACAACAGTTTAAAGTTAGGTTCTACCAGAGAATATAGAAAAATACGGCACCATGTTTAATACGGTTAAGACTTCTTGCACCATCAAAACGAGATATTGAAATAGTTGTTGAATAAAAATCTGCAGTGCAAAACCTGTACTATCTTTTTTTATCTTCGTTCCTATGAATAAGATTGAGATCCGAACGGTACATGTGGTACAATATATAAAACCTTTACGCGAGGGTGGTTCTATGCCAGCTATTGTAAAGGCTGATGATGACTTTTTGTATGTACTAAAATTTCGAGGTGCTGGGCAAGGCAAAAAAGCCTTGATTGCAGAACTTCTCGGTGGCGAACTCGCACGGGCAATAGGTCTAAAAATGCCTGAATTGGTTTTTATGCACTTAGAAGATACCTTCAGCCAAACCGAACCCGACGAAGAGATTCAAGATTTATTAAAGTTTAGCGTAGGACTCAATCTTGGGTTACACTTTTTATCAAGTGCTATTACTTTTGATCCTTTGGTCTCTACAATAGACGCGCATACCGCATCAAAAGTGGTGCTTTTAGATAGCTTAATTAGCAATATAGACCGGACGGCAAAAAATACCAATCTACTCGATTGGAATCAAGAACTCTGGGTGATTGATAATGGCGCAAGTTTTTATTTTCATCATAATTGGAGTACCTATAAAAATCATTTAACCCGGAGCTTCCCCATGATTAAAGATCATGTGCTTTTAGATCGTGCTACGGAATTACCAAGAGCTGCGCTAGCCATTCAAAATGCCTTAACCGACGAAAAAATGATAGAGATTATTAATCTCATCCCTGAAGAATGGTTGCAAAACGAAACAGATGCCATGACCCCTGACGAAATGCGGGCGGCGTATTTGGAGTATTTGAAAGCAAAACTTGCGATGATCAATTCACTAGTTAAAGAAGCGGAAGATGCAAGATAGAGTTAAATACGAGTATGCCATTATCCGCATAGTACCAAAAGTGGAGCGGGCAGAATTTTTTAATGTCGGCGTAATTTTATTTTGTAAATCAAAAAAATTCTTAGCGATGAGCTACCATATCGATCCGCAAAAATTAAGTAGCTTTTGTTGTGAGAAAGATGTTGAAGAGCTCAACGCGTATTTAAAAGGTTGGGGCTTGGTGTGTAAAGGCGAAGCTTCTGGTGGTGCTATTGGCAAATTAGACGCCGTAGATAGGTTTCGTTGGTTAACTGCTTCACGAAGCACTATTATTCAAAGTTCTATGACCCATACCGGTTTATGCGCAGCTCCAGAAAAAGAGTTAGCTGCTATTTTTAAGGCTTGTGTTTTGTAAAACAAACATCCCTTCAAGTAGCGCTTTTAGAATGTAATGAAGTAATCGTTATATTGACAAGCCTCGTTGGCAAAATCGCTTCTAGATACTAATACCTCGATGCTTTTACCCTAGGATGCTCATTTACTGTTTTGACTTTTGATACGCATCAAAACCACCCTCTAGATTCACCACGTGGTATCCTAAAGCAGCTAATTTTTCCGATGCTTTGGCACTTCTACCTCCCACTTTACAATACACATAAATGACTTGGTTTTTAGGTAATTCTTTTTTAGCCTTTAAAACAAAATCGGTATCAAACCAATTTATATTCAAAGCTTTATCTAAATGACCTTGAGCAAATTCTTCGGGCGTACGTACATCTAACAAAAAAACCTTTTTTAAATCATCTTGTGACATTTCTGTAATAGGTTTTTCCTTTATTTGAGAGCAAGCAAAATTTGTGGAAATTACTATGAATATGACCAAATACTTTTTCATGACAATTTTTATTTAAACTTTTGACTACTTTTTTCTGACTTTTGATATTTAGTTTCTTTTGCTGACTTTTTACTTAATACTTTGTACTTTGTACTTTTTCTATTTAGACTTCTAAAATTAATACTATTTGTTCAGAAAAAAATTAGGTATCTTTGAAAATACTAAAAAAGTATATGATTCCGAACACTTTGAATCCTGAAACTTGGGTTGACCAATATGCAGATTACCTTTTTAATTATGCCGTTTCGCGCGTTAGCGATATTGAAATAGCTAAAGATTTGGTACAAGATACATTTATTGCAGGACTAAAGTCTGCAAAAAATTTTAAGGGTGATGCCTCAGAGCGCACTTGGCTTATTGCCATTTTAAAGCGTAAGGTTATTGATTATTACCGAAAAATAAACTCAAACAAAGGCAAAGCAGAAGTTCGTATGAGCTACAGCTCACAAACGGATGCAGAGGGCGATTGGCTCGAAGAAAAAGTAGCGGATCCTAATAGCGTTTTAGAAAATGATAGCCTAGAAAACGAAGAGTTAGGAGAAGCCATTCAGGAATGTATTAGCAAACTTCCCAAAAAACAAGCCCTAGTTTTTACCATGAAAACCATTCAAGGCGTAAGCACCGAAGAAATTTGTAATGAACTAAATATCAATCCGTCTAACCTATGGGTAATGATTCACCGCTCTAGAACTGCGTTGATGGAATGCCTTAATCAAAAATGGTTTAACGTATGAGTCCCTGTGAAAAAGCAGCCCTTATTTGCGACAAAGCACAGTACAATGAAGCTACTTTCATAGAAAAGTTGCAACTTATGTATCATTTATATCGCTGTAAAAGATGTGCTAAGCACTCCAAAAAAAATGGAGAGCTAACGAGTCTATGCAACAAAGCAAGACTTCAAGTTTTATCTGAAAATGATAAAGTAAGTATGAAAGAAAAGTTGAAAAGTTAGCTTTCTAATACAGCATTGATAATCAGCATAATACCAAACCAAAAAATAGGAATCGCTTCTACCCAAAAAGAGGCAAAGTATTTTGATTGGTTTCTATTGGTAAGCAATATAAAAAGACCTAATGTCAAAAATAAAATTCCTTTCCCGATTAAATCAATCATCAAAAAAGAATCTTTTAAAAAGCTTAGTCCGTAAAATAGCACGACTGTAAACAGAGCGAAAATTTTAGTATTAAAGACGCCGAAACGTTGTGGCAGCGTTTTTAATTCGGGCATATCATAAGCCAAATCGCGAATTTCAAAAGGCACCATTAAAACTAAAACAAGTAAAAAACGTTGAAGGGTTTCTATCATCACATCCCAAGATATTGGTATAGTTTCTGTAATTGCAGGGAGAATAACTGTTGTTCCTGCCCAGACCAAGGCCACAATAAATATTTTTAGCCCTCCTAAATTTCTTAAATTTTTAGTGTGTGGTAACACAGGGATAGCATACAAACCCGTCAATAATAGCAAAAAAAATAAAAAAATAAAACTGTTTTTAGGCAAGAAACTGAGGTGGTAAATGGCAAAAATTAAGCAAATAATACTGACGATTTGTATGTTTTTATGATATCGTAAAGCGACCAAAATATATTTTTCAGCCTCAACGCCATATTTAACAAAATTATAAGCGCCAATGATAGCAAAAAAAACAAAGAAATTTAAGTGAAAATCAATCGGAATGTTTAACAAAATATCGGTAGCGTATAGTAATGACATTCCCGCTAATGCCACATGAATACTGGCATCCATATAAAAATCGAAAAACTGTTTTAAAAGCTTCATTAAACAAAAATAAGTAAACTGTTTATAACCTTTGCTTTTGGTTAAAAACTTTAGGCGATACAAATTTTAAAACCCCTATTTTCAGAGAATTAATCCGTAATTTCGCATCTTCAAAATCATCAAAAAAAAATTGTTTAATGAGAACAGACGTGTTTGCATTGCGCCATATTGGCATAAGGGAAGAAGACCTTAAATACATGTTAAAAAAAGTAGGAGTTGAAAGTCTTGAACAATTAATTCACGAGACTATTCCTAGTGATATTCGTTTAAAAAATCCGCTTGATCTTGCTCCAGCGATGAGTGAACAGGATTTTTTAGAACATATTCAAAACCTATCCGAAAAAAATAAAGTTTTTAGTACTTACATAGGTTTAGGATATCACGAAAGTTTTACACCCTCAGTTATCAAAAGAAATATTCTTGAAAACCCGGGGTGGTACACGGCTTATACACCTTACCAAGCTGAAATTGCTCAAGGGCGTTTAGAAGCTTTGCTTAATTTCCAAACAATGGTGTGCGACTTAACGGGAATGGAATTGGCTAACGCATCACTTTTAGATGAAAGCACCGCTGCTGCCGAGGCTATGACCATGCTTTTTGAGCTTAGAACCAGAGACCAAAAGAAAAATAATACCGCCAAATTCTTCGTTTCCGAAGAAATAATGCCACAAACCATATCGCTTTTAAAAACAAGAGCCGTTCCATTAGCTATTGAGTTGGTTATTGGTAACCACGAAACTTTTGATTTTAGTACAGACTTTTATGGGGCTATTTTACAATATCCTGGAAAACATGGGCAAGTTCATGACTATGGCAACTTTGTGACCAAAGCCAAAGAAAAAGACATTAAAGTAGCCGTTGCTGCTGATATTTTAAGTTTGGTTCTTTTACAAGCTCCAGGAGAATTTGGGGCTGATGTTGTTGTAGGCACTACACAACGTTTTGGAATTCCATTAGGATATGGAGGGCCCCATGCGGCATTTTTTGCTACAAAAGAAGAATACAAAAGAAGTATTCCAGGCCGTATTATTGGCAGAACAATAGATACCGACGGCAACCCGGCGCTACGTATGGCATTACAAACCAGAGAACAGCATATTAAGCGCGATAAGGCGACCTCAAATATTTGTACAGCTCAGGTTTTATTGGCAGTGATGGCGAGCATGTATGCCGTTTATCACGGTCCAAATGGCTTAAAGTATATTGCTGGGAAAGTACACGCTTCGGCAACCACTTTAACGGATGCTTTAGAGAAGTTAGGATTATATCAAATAAACACAGCTTATTTTGATACCATTACCGTTAAAGCTGATGCAAGTTTGGTAAAAACAATTGCCGAGAAACATGAAGTCAATTTTTTATATAGTGATGACCAAACAATTTCTATTTCTTTAAATGAAACGACTTCATTAAAAGATATAGCACAAATTGTAAGCATTTTTGCTGCTGCTTTGAAAAAAGATACCATTAAAATTGAGGGCTTAAAAAATACCTCAGCGATACCAGCGAACGTAGCAAGAACCACAACTTTCTTAGAAAATAAAGTTTTTAATACGTATCATTCAGAAACAGATATGATGCGTTATATCAAAAAATTAGAGCGTAAAGATTTGGCTTTAAACCATTCGATGATTGCTCTAGGTTCTTGTACTATGAAGTTAAATGCAGCTACGGAAATGTTGCCTTTAAGCTCAGCACAATGGGGTAATATTCACCCTTTTGCACCTGTAGAACAAGCAGAGGGCTATCAAATAATGCTTAAAGAACTGGAGAACGATTTAAATGTTATCACTGGTTTTGCGGGCACATCATTACAACCAAATTCTGGCGCTCAAGGCGAATATGCAGGATTAATGGTCATTAGAGCCTACCACGAATCTAGAAATGACACCCATAGAAATATTTGTATTATTCCTGCTTCTGCACATGGTACCAATCCTGCTTCTGCGGTTATGGCTGGTATGCAAGTAGTAGTGACTAAAACAGATGAAAAAGGGAATATAGATGTTGCCGATTTAGAAGAAAAAGTAGCTACGCACTCCAAAAATTTAGCAGCTTTAATGGTTACCTACCCTTCTACTCACGGTGTTTTTGAATCTTCCATAAGACACATTACGCAATTAATCCACGATAACGGCGGTCAAGTTTATATGGACGGTGCTAATATGAACGCACAAGTAGGGCTTACCAATCCTGCAACTATTGGTGCTGATGTTTGCCACTTAAACTTACATAAAACCTTTGCTATTCCGCATGGTGGTGGTGGACCAGGAGTAGGTCCCATCTGCGTTGCGCCTCAACTTGTTCCATTTTTACCAGGGAACCCTGTGATAAAAACAGGTGGAGAAAAAGCCATTACCGCAATTTCTGCCGCTCCTTGGGGAAGCTCTTTGGTATGCTTAATCTCTTACGGTTATATAAAAATGTTGGGGGAATTTGGATTAAGACATTCTACGGAAATTGCGATTTTAAACGCAAACTATATTAAAAATAGATTGAGTGGTAATTTCGAAGTTTTATACACAGGAGAAAAAGGTAGAGCTGCACATGAAATGATAATCGATTGTCGTCCTTTTAAACAAAACGGAATCGAAGTTACTGATATCGCAAAACGATTGATGGATTACGGATTTCACGCGCCCACAGTTTCGTTTCCCGTAGCAGGCACCGTTATGATAGAACCTACAGAAAGCGAAAGTCTAGCAGAATTAGATCGTTTTTGTGAGGCGATGATTTCTATTCGAAAAGAGATCAATGAAGCTACTGAAGGCAATGCAAATAATGTGCTTAAAAATGCACCACACACTTTGAAAATGGTCACAAGCGATGCTTGGGAGTTTCCATACAGCAGAGAAAAAGCAGCTTTTCCTTTAGAATTTGTTTCTGAAAATAAGTTTTGGCCCTCTGTACGTCGTGTTGATGATGCGTATGGGGATCGTAATTTAATTTGTACTTGTGCGCCTATTGAAGCGTACATGGAAGCTTAAAATATCAATAAAATCAACACCTAAGAGCCTTTTCAATATTTTTGAAAAGGCTTTTTTTTGTGCTAAATTGATCGCTTACTAAAATTGGACATCATCTTATTTATTATGCACGCATAATAAATTTGTTAATTTTTAATATCTTTATCTATATGATTTTAACACTATAGCCATGAAAATCGGAATTACTGGAACAGGTTCTTACATACCTTCGGTTTTAACCAAAAATATACATTTTAACCAACACGAATTCTTAAATGACGATGGTTCCCCATTCGCCTACGAAAATGAGGTTATCATCGAAAAATTTCGAGCGATTACGGGTATTGAGGAACGCAGATATGTTCCTGAAAATCTAAACACGTCTGATATTGCTTTTTATGCGGCTGAAAAAGCCATTGCTGATGCTGGCATCGATAAAGAAACCTTAGATTACATAATTTTTGCTCATAATTTTGGTGATGTAAAACATGGCGAAGCGCAAGGTGACACTTTACCGAGTTTGGCCACAAGAGTAAAGCATCACTTAAAAATTAAAAATCCGAAATGCGTTGCTTATGATATTCTATTTGGATGCCCAGGTTGGATTGAAGGCGTTATACAAGCCAATGCCTTTATAAAAAGCGGTATTGCTAAAAAATGTTTGGTTATTGGTGCCGAAACTTTATCGCGAGTAGTGGACGATTATGACCGAGACTCGATGATTTATTCTGACGGTGCTGGCGCTACTATCATTGAAGATTCCGAAGCCAATGGAGAAATCTTAGCACATGCCTCAGCCACTTATGCCTATGACGAAGCCAACTATTTGTTTTTTGGAAAATCGTACTCCCCAAAAGATACTTCTGGAAATAACTATATAAAAATGCACGGTCGTAAAATTTATGAATTTGCCGTTACCAATGTGCCAAAAGCTATGAAAGAATGCTTAGATACAAGCGGACTTGCGATTACCGATATTAAAAAAATATTCATCCATCAAGCCAATGAAAAAATGGACGAAGCCATCGTAAAACGTTTTTACAAAGCGTATGGAATGTCAGTACCAGATGGCATTATGCCCATGAATATTAAAGAAAACGGCAATAGTTCCGTAGCCACTATTCCTACCCTGTTTGACATGGTGAAAAACGGTCGATTAGCACCTCACAGCATTGAAAAAGGAGATGTAGTTATCTTTGCAAGCGTTGGCGCAGGCATGAACATCAATGCTATTATTTATAGGTATTAACCGCTTTTATAGTTTAAAGTTAAAAGCTTGTCCTAGGTGTTGAAATTGATATTTGATTTCAAGACGATTTTTGTTTTGTAGCATAATAAATTTACTGGTTTTCAGAAAAGATGGCTAAGCAAATATGTCCTGAATCATATTCAAAAACTCTTTTAACCAAATAGACATCGGCACTTTCCCAAGGTAATTTGCACTGCATACTAATTTGTTATGTGCAGAACGTATTCCAAAATCACCTCCCGTTTTTATATTCCTGTTTTTTGAAATAAAAAAATGGAGTATCTTAGGCTTTACGATTTAAGGCTTTTAACGATGGTCATAAAATGATAATAGCTAATGATTGCTTCATTATAAGTGCTGATATTTTATGTTGCAACAATCTAAAAAAATCACAAAATACTTAGCAAAACCTTTAAACAATTAACCAACTTATGCCAATAGCCGAACTGATTTCTAAAGTGCTTTTGCCTTTATCACTAGCGATTATTATGCTCGGCATGGGGATGACCTTAGTACCTGCTGATTTTTTAAGAATTATAAAATACCCAAAAGCCATTTTAATCGGACTTACCAATCAACTTATTTTTTTACCTATTATTGGGTTTTCTTTGGCGATAGCTTTTAATTTAACGCCAGTAATGGCTGTTGGATTAATGATTTTGGCCTCTTGTCCAGGTGGCCCGACCAGTAATTTAATAACACAGGTTTGCAAAGGAAATATTGCCTTATCGGTTACATTAACCGCAATTTCTAGTATGGTTAGTATCTTGACCATTCCCTTTATCCTCTCCTACGCCCTATCCTATTTTGGAACTGGCACCAATGTTACTATTAAATTACCCATCATAGACACCATTATACAAATCATGGGTATTACTGTTATTCCAATTTCTATAGGAATGCTCATTCGAAAGTATAAAGTCAATTTTGCAAAACGCCTGGAAAAACCAATGCGCACGGCATCAACTGTCATTTTTCTGTTGGTGTTTATCGCGGTATTAGCTGCCAATGCCTCCAAATTAGTTGCTGGCATGAAAGAAGCTGGATTAGTAACCTTGGTGCTCAACATAGCCACCATGGGCATAGGATATTTAACCGCCAAACTGTTTAAACTAGATTTAAAAAGCGCCATTTCCATCACCATTGAGAGTGGTATTCAAAACGGTACCTTGGCATTTGTTATTGCTACATCCATATTAAACAATGTAGAAATGGGGATTCCCACTGGAGCTTATTCTATTTGGATGTTTGTAACAGGAGGAATTTTAATGTGGCAATTCGGAAAAAGACCTGAAGTAGCTTCTTAATAAAAAAAGGGAAGTACAAGGGTAGCTATAAGTGCGATTCGGTTTAATATTCTTAGAAAAAAAAGCGATAATCGAAGCAACCTATTAAATAGATATTCATCTAAATAAAAAGAATAAATCGGATATAATATTTAGTTATCTTAGCTTAAATAGCATCCTATAAAAATAGTGTCGATAAAAATTTAAGAGATACATTTATGAAGTACTCATTATTACTCACCATACTTTTTATTTTTGGCTGTTCCAAAGATGATAAAGACCTTAATAATTCCTCTAAATTAAAAGAAAAATGGGTTGAAACTCAAACCAGATTAGACACCTTATCATTTCAGTCCTTTGATAATCTTGACTTTATGAATTTAGAGAGGGGGAAAGAAGTGAGGAACGGAAATTTGGTGCCTAAATTTAATTCTGGACCTTACGAATACCAGCTTTTAAATGAAATTATATCTTTAAGGCTAGTATCGTCCAGTAATTCTAACTTTAATGATTTTTATTTCAAAATTGATGGCAATCGTTTGAGTATCGGAAATTTTTATAATTCCCCATCTGGCGAAATCTTGATTTTTGAAAAGTTGAGATAAAAAGCGTAACATTGGAAATTAATAATCTCAAGGTAGGGTTTTTTCCTATTCAATTGTTCTAAAAATATAAAGCACACACGATGCAAGAAAATTACTTGGCCAAATGGCTTAATAACGAATTAACTGCTCAGGAACTTGAGACTTTTGAAAAGTCGGAGGCGTACGCTTCCTATCAAAAAATTATCAAGACTACCGAAGATTTAAGAAGTCCTGATTTTGATATGGATAAAGCTTTAGCTGCAAGTATATTGAAACAAACTTCAAAAACGATCAAGGTAATTAAACTTAATCCTGTTAAAAAATTCATGCGGATTGCAGCCGCAATAGCCCTACTGTTAGCTGGGTCTTATTTTTATTTTAGTTCACAAAATGAAACTCTAACAACAGATATCGCAAATAATACTGCATTTTTGTTGCCAGATTCCTCTGAGGTTTATTTAAATGCGGATTCTGAAATCACCTATTCTAAGAAAAATTGGGACAAGGAACGAGATTTGAAACTACAAGGTGAAGCTTACTTTAAGGTAGCTAAAGGAGAAAAATTTACTGTTGAAACATCTAGCGGTTTGGTAACTGTTTTAGGGACTCAGTTTAATGTAAAAAGTACAGACAACTTTTTTGAAGTAACTTGTTTTGAAGGTTTAGTCAGCGTTACTTTTAAAGAAGAAACAGTAAAATTACCTGCTGGATTCTCTTTTTTGGTATTGGACAACAAGTTTACCGTTATGGATCTTTCAGATGTTTTGGAACCTACTTGGTTACATAGCGAAAGTACTTTTAGAAACATTCCTTTACGCTTCGTTTTAAACGAATTTGAACGCCAATTCAAAGTAACTGTTGATGTCAAAAATATAGATACTGAAAAATTATTTACAGGGAGCTTTAACCATAAAGATATGGACATTGCCTTAAAAAGTATCTGTAATCCTAACCAAATAAAGTATAAATTAGACGGGGATAAAGTGCTTTTATATGCTGAAAACGCACCATAATTTTTTTTGTTTATTTTTATTTTTAGTTCTTTTTTTTAGTTCTTTTTTGTGCGAAGCTCAAGAGAAACAGGATAAATCCATTCCATTAATTAGCTACTTAGAAGTACTTGAAGGTACTTTTAATGTGAAATTTTCTTATGCCAATGAAGCCATTCAAAACATTAGGATTATTTCATCTACTTTAGAAAATTTAGAAGATATCTTACAGGAGATAAAAGCGCAAACTCAATTGAAGATTGAGCAACTAAATGAGCGGTATTATACCATTACCAGCACCAATATTAACATCTGTGGGACTATTTTAGACAATTTTGAAACATCCTTAGAGGCTGTTACAGTTAAGGTTTTAGAGACATCCAATGTTTCTATCACAGATACAAATGGTCAGTTTATCATTGAAAACGTACCCAGAAAAGCTATTCTTGAAATTAGACATTTGGGGTTTAAACCTTATTTTATTGGTGTAGAAGAATTAACAAAAAATAATCCTTGCAAGGCTATATTGCTGTCTCAAATTTACCAGCAATTAGAAGAGGTAATTATCTATAAATTTTTAACCACAGGACTTACAAAACAACAAGACGCAAGTATTGTGTTGCGCACCAAGAATTTTGGAATTTTACCTGGACTTATTGAACCAGATGTTTTGCAAACGGTACAAGCACTTCCCGGCATTAAAAGTATCGATGAAACGGTTTCTGATATCAATGTTCGCGGCGGTACTAACGACCAAAACTTGATACTTTGGGATGGTATTAAAATGTACCAATCAGGTCACTTTTTTGGTTTAATCTCCGCATTTAACCCCTATTTGACTGATAAGGTTACCATTATCAAAAATGGTACTAGCGCGGCTTACGGAGATGGCGTTAGCAGCGTGATACAAATGGAATCAAAAAATGCACTTTCAGACACCTTCTTCGGTGGTGCTGGCATCAACCTTATTAGTGGGGATGTTTTTGGTCAAATTCCACTCAACGAAAAAATGGGTTTTCAGTTTTCGGGTAGGCGCTCCATAACCGATATATTCAATACGCCAACCTACACTCGTTTTTTTGATAGGGCTTTTCAAGATTCCGAAGTTATTGATCAGACCGCCAACGAAGATATCAGTAGAAATGAAGATTTTTATTTTTATGATTTCACAGGAAAACTTTTATACGATATCAATGAACAGCAAAAACTAAGGTTGAGCTTTATTAGCATGAATAATCTTTTGGACTATCAAGAACAAGACAATACCAGCGGCGAAACAACCCAAAGTGCTTTGGAACAAACCAACTTTGCTGTTGGTGCTAATTTAGAAAGTAAGTGGAACTCCGATTTCTCCACCCGCTTGAACATGTATTATACCATGTATAATTTAGATTCTGAAAATATTCTAGCCAATACAGTTCAAGAATTGTATCAAAATAATAAGGTACTTGAAACGGCGATTCAACTGAGTTCTTCATATAACTTTTCAAGGTTTCTGAACTGGCAAAATGGCTATCAATTTAATGAAGTAGGGATTACCAATTTTACCAACGTAAGCCAACCGCCTTTCCGCAGTAATATAAAGGGAGTGATAAGAACTCACGGCCTATTCTCTGAAATTAATTACACCTCCGACAATAAAAAGCTCTGGGCTCGGGCTGGATTGCGAATGAATTATCTTGAAAATATAGATACGTTTCAAAAACTACGCCTCGAACCTAGAATTAATCTTAATTATAGTCCCGTAGAAGATATAACAGTAAATTTTCAAGGCGAATTTAAAAATCAGACAACAAACCAAGTAATCGATTTAAAACAGAACTTTTTAGGTATTGAAAAAAGAAGGTGGGTATTAGCCGATGAAAGTTCATTACCCATCACTAAAAGCAAGCAAGCATCCTTAGGTGTTAGTTATGATAAGAATAAATTATACCTTGGTCTCGAAGGGTTTTACAAGTTTGTTAATGGCATTAGCACCCTAACCCAAGGCTTTCAAAATCAAGACCAGTTTAATGAGGAGCTTGGAGAATATACCGTAAGCGGAGTCGAATTCTTAATCAATCAAAAAACTAAAACGATCAGCAATTGGTTTAGTTACACCTACAATAATAATACCTACCATTTCAACAGCCTTAGTCCATCTAATTTTCCTAATAATTTAGACATTACGCATACGCTGACTTTAGCAAGCACATACACCTATCAACAGATAAAATTAGGTTTCGGGTTAAACTATAGAACTGGCAGGCCTTTTACGAAGCCACAAGAAGGTAATAATGCGATAAATACAAATACGTTTCCGTTTGTAATTAATTACGAAAGCCCGAATAGTAGTAGATTATCTGCTTATTTCAGAGCCGATGCCTCTTTAATTTATGATTTTAACATCAATAAAAAAATAAAAGCAAACATAGGAGCATCGGTATTAAACATTTTAAATAGAAGAAATATTTTAAATACTTATTATCAACTTAACGATGCTGATGAAATTGAAACCATTGAAAACGTATCCTTGGGAGTCACTCCAAATGTAAGTTTTAGGGTATTTTTTTAAGCGTTGTTAATTCTTTTGATGACTAGAACATGTGGAAAAGTAATCGCCGCCAATAAGGAAAAAAATAATGCTAAGGATTCCTGAAAACTATCTTTGAAAAAAAATAAAGCCACCAATAAGCCTGTAACAGCAATCAACCAATAAAAAAAAGAAGATTTCATATATTGTAGTGCATTCTTTTGATTATAACTCCCGTATAAAAAAATAATTTGATCCACTAAAGATGGTATCGAATGCCAAAGAATAAAATAAATGGCAAAAGACCAAAGCAGCGAGGCGGTATTAAACACGATAAAGAAAACTAGTAGTAGAAAAATTTCTTTGACTAATTTAGAAGCCGCCCATTTATTATGCTTGAGAAGCATATAACTTATAGTCATTACAACAGCACTACATATTAGACCTATGCGATAAAAATTAGGAGGGATGGCAAAACTTGTAATCGCTAATACCACTTCATTGACTAGCACATTGTGCGCATCGAACATTAAAAAAAGAATAAACAGGCCGTAAGAAAGAAAAAAGATAGCGCTGGTAAAAACTGATCCTTTTGTTTTTGAAAACCAATGTTGCTCTCCAAAGTGATAACCACTAAATATTACAAAAAGCAATAAGGCTATGGCTGGGACAAAATAGAAGAAAGCAGCACTAAATAAGATGAATACCATATAATAGATAAGTGTTTTTAAAAATTGTGCATTTTTTAAAACTACAACTTCCCCAATTAATTTTATATCATTAGCGCCATGTACAATCCCGAAAGTTAAAATGAGAATATAAGCGAATATATTTTCTACGTATTCTTCACTAAAAACAGCCAACCACAAAAAGAAAAAAGTAAGAATTAGCGAAACATTTTTTAAATTCGATAAAATGGTTTCATTATTTTTCATAATGTTTGATTTATTTATTTAAATATTAAAGAATTTTTGTTTAAATTTATCGGAATTTAATTAAACAAAATTAATCTAAAAAAAATCAACTTATGGTAAATTTTTTAAATTCAATTTCATTAGTATCTAAAATGGCTACTGATGATTATGTAGGTTTTACATTCTTTGTTGGATGTATGGCCATGATGGCGGCTTCGGCCTTTTTCTTTTTTTCAATGAATGATTTCGACAGAAAGTGGAAAACTTCGTTACTAATTTCTGGTATCATCACTTTCATTGCGGCAGTACATTATTGGTACATGCGAGATTATTGGGCAGTAGTTGGCGAATCTCCTACATTTTTCAGGTATGTAGATTGGACTCTTACCGTTCCATTAATGTGCGTTGAGTTCTATCTAATTTTAAAGGTAGCCGGAGCTAAGACATCACTAATGTGGAAACTAATTTTCGCTTCTGTTGTGATGTTAGTTACTGGATATGCTGGAGAAGCAATTTTTACTGAAGGAACTGGACCAGCACTTTGGGGCTTCTTTTCAGGTGTTGCCTATTTCTACATTGTGTATGAAATATGGTTTGGTGGTGCAAGAAAATTGGCAGAAGCAGCAGGTGGTGCAGTTTTAAAAGCACACAAAACTTTATGCTGGTTCGTATTGGTTGGATGGGCTATTTATCCATTAGGATACATGGCGGGTACTCCAGGATGGTATGATGCAGTAGGAACTTGGGGCTTAAACATGGATGTTATTTACAACATCGGAGATGCCATTAACAAAATCGGTTTTGGACTTGTGGTTTACGCAGCAGCTGTAGCTTCAAGAGCAGAAAAAGCATAAGTAACTTAAGCTCTTTTAAAAAACTAACTCAAATGAGAAAGACCGCCAATTGGCGGTCTTTTTTGTGGTATATATTTCTACTGGAGTCAACTGATTTATTCTACAGGGATTTACACCGATTAAAGTGATTAACTTAATGACTTAGCCACTTAAATAATAATTCACAACTGCCAGCCGGTAGGCAGGTTTAACCTTAGGAATTAACCACCACTAAATCCCCTCCGAGGAGGGCACTTCACCTACTTCCCTCGGAGAGACCAGAGGAGTACTTGATTTGGCGAATATTCATTTGTTGTCTCAATTTGAATGGCATAATCACTATTGATTAAATGCCTAAGTCAATTAATACCAATTATGCATTTAAATAGGTCTAAAGAATTTGAATTATATTGTGTTCAGATGAAATAGAAAATCAATGCATAGCATTAGCTACGGTTTTATTTTTTATTGAAATATGGGCGCAATAGAACCAAATTATTGGGCTTATTTGGATTCATAATTGGTATAACTTAATCAACATTTGTAATGGCCTTTAAATCCAAAAGAAATTGGCCTTAGCACTGATGGCTTGTTCTTTGCTGACCTTTTCAATGGTAGGGACTTCTAATACCATTTACCATTTGAAATTACGGGTATAAGATTTAAAAATTCTAAATATTTCATCTAGCCTTTAGACTATTTTAGCATAGTGGTAAAGGTTCATTATTAGCCAATTTAAGTATTCTAAAACCAATAATCTTTTTTAGTTTTACTTTCTTGCGATTTACATTCTTTCTGGTACTTGGATACCTAGTAAGGTAAAGGCAGAGGCAATAACTTCACCCACCTTTTTAGATAATTGTACTCTAAAAGCCTTTTTTGTATCATCCTCTTCTCCTAAAATAGAGATGTTTTGGTAGAACGAATTAAATTCTTTTACCAATTCATAGGTGTAATTTGCAATCAAAGCAGGACTATAATTTGCTGCCGCCAGTTGAATTATCTCAGGATATAACTGTAATTGTTTAATTACTTCCTTCTCTTTCTGATGTAATTCTGATAGTCCAAAATAGTCAGGTAGGTTCAATTCCGACGCTTTTCTTAAAATAGATTGAATTCTAGCATAGGTGTATTGAATAAAAGGCCCTGTATTTCCTTGAAAATCTACTGATTCTTCAGGATTAAATAAAATTCGCTTTTTAGGATCCACCTTTAAGATGTAATATTTTAAAGCACCTAAACCTATTATTTGGTATAAATCTTGCTTTTCAGCTTGCGAGTAACCGTCGAGTTTGCCTAATTCTTCCGCAATATTCCCCGCAGTTTGAGTCATATCTGCCATTAAATCATCGGCATCAACAACAGTTCCTTCTCTACTTTTCATTTTACCGCTAGGTAAATCCACCATTCCATAACTTAAATGGAACAAATTATCTGCCCAAGAAAAACCTAATTTCTTTAGGATTAAAAACAAAACTTTAAAATGGTAATCTTGTTCATTGCCCACGGTATAAACCATTCCACCAACATCTGGGTAATCTTTTACACGTTGAATGGCAGTACCAATATCTTGCGTCATATAAACCGCCGTGCCATCTGAACGTAATACTATTTTTTCGTCAAGTCCGTCTTCGGTTAAATCTATCCAAACACTACCATCCTCTTTTTTATAAAAAATACCTTTTTCTAAACCTACGGCAACCACATCTTTCCCTAATAAATAGGTATTGCTTTCGTAATACAATTTATCAAAATCTACGCCTAAACTTTTGTAGGTAACAGCAAAACCATCATAAACCCATTGGTTCATTTTTTTCCAGAGTGCTACTACTTCTTCATCGTGAGCTTCCCATTTCAAAAGCATTTGCTGCGCTTCTAATAAAATTGGAGCTTCTTTTTCTGCTGATGCTTGGTCTTGTCCTTTTTCAACTAAAGAAGCTATTTCCTTTTTATAAACCTTATCAAACTTTACATAATAATTCCCAACTAATTTATCCCCTTTTAAACCTGCACTTTCAGGGGTTTCTCCTTGACCAAATTTCTGCCAAGCCAGCATACTTTTACAAATATGGATACCTCTATCGTTGACAATTTGGGTTTTATACACTTTTTTTCCGGCAGCTTTTAAAATTTCAGCAACGGCATAGCCCAATAAATTATTCCGAACATGGCCCAAATGTAAAGGTTTATTGGTGTTTGGAGAAGAATATTCTACCATGACTGCATCATCCTCTTTTATTTTTATCAAACCAAAAGAAGCCTCATCTTTAATTGAATTAAAATAATTCATGTAAAAACCATCACTCACGACCAGATTTAAAAATCCTTTTATGACATTAAAAGAAGTAATTTCAGCCACTGCGTTCACTAAATAATTACCAATTTTTTGGCCTATTTCAACAGGATTGCCTTTTAAAAACCTAAGCATTGGAAAAATAACTATGGTAATATCGCCTTCAAATTCCTTTCGTGTGGGTTGAAATTCTACCGTTGGCAAGCTGGCTTCAAACAAGGTCAAAACAGCTTCTTTTACTTCAGTTTCTAAAAGATTTTGAATATTCATAGTAACGGACTTAATAAAGCTGCAAAACTAATCATTTTTTGTGCTTTTAATAGTACCTTAAGAATTATAACGATTGTATTTGCTTAACTTTATAAGAAAAATTGTAAAATGATGAATTCAAACAAAGTAAGTCCATTAAAAAAAATTAGGAAAATATTAAATAATATAATTACGGCTATAAAACATTTCATAAGCTTTGATGATAATAACGATAACTCTAACAATAAAGCTCAATATCTGGCGCAAAGAACGGACGGCAAACAAGTACCTATAAATAGAAAATTTTAAACTATGCTCGTTAATGTATCTTATAACGACAAGGAGATTAATCGAAAAATTGATGAAGCTGTTGGCAAACCTTTTACGCTAAAAGAACGTTGGAAAATGGATGGAATTGGTTCTCCAAAACTATTCATTACCCAAACAAGTATCGAAATTCATAATTTGCTTATTTTAGATATCAATACCAATGTTTGCAATATTGAAATTCGCCCAAAAGGAATTATCGTTGGCTTTAGATCTCGTTTAGACTCTTATGCTTTGGTCATTCCGTTTTATAAATTAACGATTTACAAAGGCGATTTAGCCGTTTATTCTATTTATAAAGATCATTATTTTATAAAGGTAAAATCGGACACTAAAGCCATTCAGAAGTTTTTTATAAAACTTTTAAATTATAAAGCGGACAACGCACCAACATCAATATCCGATTTATGAAATAAGTTACTCTAAAAATTTGATAATCAATAAAAAATTATATAGCCAATTACCTCCTTGTGCCGAGTGAGGGCGGATTATGTCCTTTAAAAAACTAATAAATTTCAACAGATGAAAATACTTCTTACAGGTGCTAATGGGTATATCGGGATGCGATTATTACCCCAGCTTTTAGAACTCGGCCATGAAATTGTATGCGTGGTTCGTGATGAAAGTCGGTTTTCTATTGATAAAGATATTCGGGAACAAATAGAGGTTTTAGAAATAGATTTTTTAGAAGATGTTGCTCCTGACAAAATTCCTAAAGATATTGACGCTGCCTATTTTTTAGTCCATTCCATGAGTTCTTCAACTCAAAATTTTGATAAAAAAGAAGCTATCACTGCCCACAACTTTAACACTTATATGGCGCAGACTAAGGTAAAACAGGTTATTTATTTAAGCGGGATTGTCAATGACGAAAAATTATCTAAACATTTAAGTTCAAGAAAAAATGTAGAAGATATTTTGTATAAAGGCTCTTTTAAATTAACCGTTTTACGTGCCGGTATTATTGTTGGGTCTGGTAGTTCATCCTTCGAAATTATAAGAGATTTGTGCGAAAAACTCCCCTTTATGATTACGCCCAAATGGGTATTAACAAAAACACAGCCAGTTGCCATCAGAGATGTGATTAGTTTTTTAACAGGTGTTTTGGGCAATGAAAAAACGTATAATGATTCTTTTGATATTGCAGGGCCAAATGTATTGACGTATAAAGAAATGCTTCACCAATATGCAGAAGCCAGGGGTTTTAAAAATTGGATTGTAACCGTGCCAGTTATGACGCCGAAATTATCATCATATTGGTTGTATTTTGTAACCTCAACCTCTTATAAATTAGCGGCTAACTTAGTAGATAGCATGAAAATGGAAGTGGTAGCCAAAGATCAGCGATTACAAGAAATACTTGGCATAAGCCCCTATTCTTATAAGGAAGCTATTGATATGGCTTTTAAAAAAATAGAACAAAATTTGGTAGTCAGTAGCTGGAAAGACAGTATGGTCAGCGGGCGGTTTCAAAAGAATTTAGCCAAATTTATTCAAGTGCCTAAATTTGGGGTATTGACAGATAAAAAAACCTTTAAAATTTCGGATCCTGAACGGGTTTTAGCGAATATCTGGAAAATTGGCGGCGAAACAGGTTGGTATTACGGCAATTGGCTTTGGAAAATAAGGGGTTTTATTGATAAAATATCTGGGGGTGTTGGGCTAAGAAGAGGTAGAACCCATATCAATAAAATTTATGCTGGCGACGCTTTAGATTTTTGGCGCGTACTTTTAGCCGATAAAAAAAGTAAACGTTTACTCCTATTTGCCGAGATGCGACTACCAGGTGAAGCTTGGTTGGAGTTTAAAATAGACGAACATAATGTGCTGCACCAAACTGCAACCTTTAGACCTAGAGGTTTGCGCGGTAGGTTATACTGGTACAGTATTGTTCCCTTTCATTATTTTATTTTTGGAGGGATGATTCGTGGGATTGCGAATAGCTGAAAAGAATTCAAAAATTTAAAATGGAAAATTATCAGGGCGTTTTTAATTAGTATTGCGCATTGTAATCTTCCATTTTTTTTATTTCAACTTTTCATTTCTCATTTTCAAATTTTCACTTTCCATTTTTAATTTAACCGCTTTGGCAAAAACACCTCTGCCATCATACAACGTGCGCTCCCACCACCGCAAGTTTCTATAGTTTCTAAAGAGCTATGAATAATCTCGCAATATTCACTTATACTGTGAATTTGTTCAGCAGTGAGAGAGTGGTAAGCTGAAGAACTCATCACCAAATAAGGCTTCCCATTATTACCCATAACTTGCAGCATATTCCCAGCAAACTGGTGCATTTGTTGCTCAGAAATTCTAATAATTTCTTTACCATCGTGACTCAAATGATCTAAAACAATTTTACGTTCTTTTTTATTATCGATAGTATCACTGCAAATCACTGCAAAGTTTTCGCCAATACACATCATCACATTCGTATGGTAAATAGGCATTCTTTTGCCATCAACAGATTGGTTTGCCGTAAAAAGCACTGGAAAATAATCAAAATCTTCACAAAACTCGATAAATAACTCTTCATCAGCCCGATCAGATAATGCGCAATAGGCTTTTTTATTAGTGCGGTCTAATAAAATACTTCCTGTACCTTCTAAGAAAAAACCTTCTTCTTCTGCCGAAGAGTAATCCACAACATTGGTTATTTCAAAACCTTGTTCTTCGATAATATCTAAAATATCTTCCCGACGCTCGTCTCTTCTATTTTCGGCAAACATCGGATATAGCGCTACGGTACCATCCTCATGAAAAGAAATCCAGTTATTTGGAAAAACTGAATCTGGCGTATCGCGGTTCTTAGTGTCATCAATAACAATAACTTCCATTCCCTTTTTTTTCAAAATCTCCACAAAATTGTCGAACTCTTGCTGGGCTTTTACATTTATTTCTGCATTTTTAATATCCAAATCTTCCTGGAAATAATTATTCACTGCCGTTTGTTCGTTCATTCTGAAGCTTACGGGTCTGATCATCAAAATAGTATTGGTTGTTTGCATGTAAAAGCTAAGGTTAGTAAGGTGAATAATTAAATTAAAATCGAATTAAAGGCATGGTACTGCAACGTAACAATCCTTCTTGTTTTGCTATCTCGGCGTACGGCACTTCTTCAACTATAAAATTGTGAGCTCTTAACCAATTGTTCAATCGGGTAAAGTTTTGTTCTGAAACCACTACTTCGGGCGAAATAGAAAAAACATTGCTAAACATGTGGTACATTTCATCACTGGTAATCTCAAAAATATTTTCTTTCCCAAAAAAATCGACCAACCAGTTGTATTCCTCTTCTATTAAAAAACCGTTTTTATGCAATATGGCTTTGTCTTTCCCTATAGGTTGAAAACAACAATCTAAATGCAAGGCATTTTCTTTGGCATTCGTTGATTTTCTAAGTTCAAATGATTTTATGATTTTATTTGGGAACAAGTCTCTAATATAATCCACGGCAATACTATTTGTTCTAGCCGTAATATGATGCGAGTAATTTTTGGCAGTATAAGTACCAATAAAAATATGGTCGTTCCAAGGCATTACATCACCACCTTCAATATGTGCTTCTTCAGGTAAGTGTATTATTTTATCTGGATGTATTTGATCCAAAACATGGTGAATGGCTAAAAACTCCTCTTCACGATCCGGTAATATATTAGCTTTAAAGAAAAAATCATCGATAACAAAAGCAATATCCCGAGAAAATATTTGATTACAATCTTCCAGTACCTCTGGTCGAAATACTTGAACATGATACTTTTTTAATACTTTTTCAAAAGCATTCATTTCCTTAATCATAGCCGCTTCAACAGGATAAGTACCTGCAAGAATATGCTCCAGTGATTTTGGATCATAAGCGTCCTCAGGTTCTGGCGTTGGCCCACAGCTCTCGGCAATTCCTAAAATAACAGCTTTTAAAGTATCCGTTTCATTTTTGATATTCAACTCAAGCATAAAACTATTTTTTAGACAAAGATGCAGTCTATTTTTAATATTAAGAAAATATTCTACAAAAAAAGCCGCCTTTCTATAAAAAAAGGCAGCTTTCTTTATTAATATGTTATTCTATCTCTGGCCTAAGGGTACAAAAGATCGTAATTTTTCTCCTATATAAACTTGTCTAGGGCGACCGATAGGCTCTCCGTTTAAGCGCATTTCTCTCCATTGGGCAATCCAACCTGGTAATCTGCCTAAAGCAAACATTACCGTAAACATATCAGTTGGGATTCCTAAAGCTCTGTATATAATTCCTGAATAGAAATCTACATTCGGATATAATTTTCGGTCCACAAAATATTGATCTACCAAAGCTTCTTTCTCTAAGACTTGTGCAATCTCTAAAATTGGATCTTTAATACCTAAATCTCCTAATACTTCATCGGCTGCCTTTTTGATGATTTTTGCTCGCGGATCAAAATTCTTATATACTCTGTGTCCGAAGCCCATTAATCGGAAAGGATCATCCTTATCTTTGGCTTTGCTCATATATTTTTTAGAGTCACCACCATCAGCATGAATACTTTCAAGCATTTCTAATACGGCCTGGTTTGCACCGCCATGCAGTGGACCCCAAAGTGCAGAAATTCCTGTAGAAAGTGATGCGAACAAACCAACATGTGAAGAACCAGCGATACGTACGGTGGACGTAGAACAGTTTTGCTCATGGTCTGCATGAAGAATCAAAAGTTTATCCAAAGCATTTAATACAATCGGGTTTGTCTTGTAATCCTCATTAGGTTGCTTAAACATCATTTTAAGTATATTCTCTACATAGCCTAAATTTTTATCGCCGTAATCTAAGGGTAATCCATTTTTTTTACGGAAAGTCCAAGCTACTAAAACCGGGAATTTACCTAAAATCTTGCAGATGGCTTTGTACATATCTTCTTCAGAACTTACATTCACCGAAGATGGATTAAAGGCAGTTAGCGCGCTGGTGAGCGATGCAATAACACCCATAGGATGCGCTGATTTTGGAAAAGCATCTACTATTTTGCGCATATCTTCATCTACGATAGACTGCGCCTTAATATCTGAATGGAATTTATGTAATTGTTCTTTGTTTGGCAATTCACCAAAAATAAGCAAGAAGGCTACTTCTAAAAAATCTGCTTTTTCAGCTAATTCTTCAATGGCATACCCCCTGTAACGCAAAATACCTTCCTCACCATCTAAGAATGTGATGGCACTTTCGCAAGAACCTGTGTTTTTAAATCCTGGATCAATGGTAATCATGCCAGTAGATGACCTTAGGGTATTAATATCGATGGCTAATTCATCTTCTGTACCTTTTATAACTGGAAACTCATATTTATTTCCATTGTATTCTATTGTAGCTTTGTCTGACATCTGTTTAGTTAACTTTTAGTATTCTGTAAATTTAAGAAAAAGCAGTAGGATTAACAATTCGAAAAAAATCATTTATCGTAATATTAACAAAAGTTCAAATTGACTTCCTGTATGGCTTTTATCTATTTGAAACCTTTCTACATTGCTATAGCATAGAGCTTACTGTAGTATTCATCTACTGATTTTTCCCAAGTAAAGCGCTCTTTTTTGGCATTTGCTTTAATTTTATTCCATAGTGGCTTATTATTTTCAAAAATATCGATGACTAAATCAAAGGAATCTACCATATTCTTAATTTTCTCTTCGGTGGTTTTTCCATCAAAAGAAAAACCTGTTTCTAAATGCTTTACGGTGTCTTTTAAACCTCCGGTATGATGCACTAAACAAGGATGACCATTGCGCATTGCTAGCATTTGACTTATGCCACAAGGCTCAAACAAGCTCGGCATAAAGTATAAATCTGATTCTAAATAAATACTATCAATAAGATCTTCTGATTGACCATTGGTAAAAATAAAATTTTTGTGTTCATAGCTCATTTTCCGAAATATCTCTTCGTATTCGGGAGCTCCCGTACCCAATAACATAAAAACTCCGTCTGCCTTTTCTAGCTTTTTTAAAATTTCGACAAAAGCATCTGGGTTGTGCATGATAAAATAGAATTTTTGCTCCGTTAATCTGGCCACACTTGAAACAATAAATGTGGGCTTTTTTTCAACGTATTGCATTATTTTTTCACCAGTATGCGCTAAGAAATCCGATTTATACTTTTTAGACTCTTCCTGTAACCAACCAAAAAGAGCTTTTATGATATTTCGGTATAACTTACCTGTTTCTGCGGCTCTGATATTGTTGTAATTAGAGCCATTTAAAATTCCGAAAAGCCTGCCTTGTTGATCTGCCAGTTGCAAATCAGTTTCTAAATATTCTCCGCCAATAAATTCAGGAGCACGGCTAGGCAGCAAAACATCCTCTTTATAAGAAGGAGAAACGGTGTGCACAGCATCAGCAAAACGTACACCTACAGCCATTAGGTTGATACAATCCTGATACCTGTAATCCTTAAGGTTTTCATAATCTATAGGAATTTCTGGAAACCAGTTCTCCATTGAGGAGTAATTATCATGAAACGGTCTTATGCCTTGAATGGCTAAATTGTGAATGGTATAAACAAACCGAATTTGTTTTAAAATGCTATACTCTGGATGATATTTTCTTAAATACAACAATAAACTAGAATGCCAATCATGCAAATGGGCAATATCTACCGTACCAAAAGCATTTTCTTTTATAGCTTGGGCTACAGCGGTGCAAAAAATAAAATATTTTATAGCGTCTGTAAAAAAGGGTTCTTTGGGATCATTGTGGTAAATATGTGCAATATCTCCAGCTTCAATCTCGGGATGGTGAATTACATAATGATGTAAATTATTGAACTCTTTTTTTGGTTTTACTTTGTAAAGTTCGGCGGTATAATTTATTCCCCTAAGCTTAAAATTCAGATTCATTATAAAATCTCCGTTTACATGTAATCTGGAATACGCTGGCACTATCACATGCGCACTATCGCCCTTTTCAGAAATTTGACGAGGAACATCTCTTACCACATCGCCCATTCCACCTGCCTTGCATTTAGGAATTGCATCATTTTCGGCAGCAACAAAAAGAAAATTAATCATATTGATTTTTCGTTTGGATTTCAAAAGATTAATATAATTATTAAATTGATGCTATGCTTAAAAAAATTGAAAATAATTAAAAAAAAACCTTTCTTATTACGGAAAGGCTTTTTAGTGTGTTAAAAAAATATTACTTTATCTTAAAAGCTTTGTCTTGTGGGTAGCATGCCGTACTTCCTAACTCTTCTTCTATTCTAAGCAATTGGTTGTACTTCGCCATTCTATCTGATCTTGAAGCTGAACCAGTTTTAATTTGTCCTGTATTTAAAGCTACGGCTAAATCCGCAATGGTATTATCTTCTGTTTCTCCTGAACGGTGAGACATTACAGAAGTATAGCCAGCATTTTTAGCCATATTTACGGCGGCAATAGTCTCCGTTAAAGTGCCAATTTGATTAACTTTTATTAAAATTGAATTGGCAATTCCGTTTTCAATTCCTCTTGATAAACGTTCTACGTTTGTTACGAATAAATCGTCACCAACCAATTGAACCTTATCCCCTATTTTGTCGGTTAAAGATTTCCAGCCATCCCAATCATTTTCATCCATACCATCTTCGATAGATATAATAGGATATTTAGCACTTAAATCTGCCAAATATTGTGCTTGTTCTTCGGAAGTACGAATCACTCCTTTATCACCTTCAAACTTGGTATAATCGTATTTGCCGTTCACATAGAATTCGGCAGCTGCACAATCTAAAGCAATCATCACATCATCCCCTAGTTTATATCCAGCTTTGGAAACTGCTATGGCAATAGTATCTAAAGCATCTTCAGTTCCGCCAGCTAAGTTTGGTGCAAAACCACCTTCATCACCAACTGCGGTACTTAAACCTCTATCATGCAATACTTTTTTTAAATTATGGAAAATTTCTGTCCCCATTTGCATGGCGTGAGAAAAAGTTCTGGCCTTTACTGGCATGATCATAAATTCTTGAAAAGCAATAGGCGCATCAGAATGTGATCCTCCATTGATGATATTCATCATAGGCACAGGCAAAGTGTTTGCACTTACGCCTCCAATATAGCGGTATAATGGCATTCCTAATTCTTCGGCAGCAGCTTTGGCCACCGCTAGTGAAACGCCTAAAATGGCATTTGCACCTAATTTAGATTTGTTTGGAGTTCCATCTAACTCGATCATTGTTTGATCTATAAGATTTTGTTCAAAAACAGACATTCCAATTATTTCTTCTGCGATGTCATTATTTACGTTTGCTACAGCTTTTGTAACGCCTTTTCCCATAAATGCTTTACCGCCATCTCTTAGCTCCATAGCTTCATGCTCTCCCGTTGATGCGCCGGAAGGAACAGCAGCTCTACCCATAACCCCATTTTCAGTAATCACATCTACTTCTACAGTGGGGTTACCTCTAGAATCAAAAATTTGTCTGGCATGAATGTTAATTATAATACTCATATTTTTAATTTGAATTAATTTTATTTGAAATAAGTTGAAAATAGTGGTAAATATACAAAAGTAAGGGCTTAGAAAATAGCTTCAATGCCTTAAAAACTCTGATAAATGCCCATAATTTTAACTACAACGTTTTAGTGAACTTTACTTTGTATCAACTCAAAAAAATGATCAAAAAGATATTCTGCATCATGAGGTCCAGGACTTGCTTCTGGATGGTACTGCACCGAAAATACATTCTTATTTTTCATTCTTATCCCTGCCACCGTTTTATCATTTAGATGCACATGTGTGATTTCTAAATGGTGATTAGCTTCTGTTTCTTCTCTATTGATGGCAAAACCATGGTTTTGAGAGGTAATTTCACCTTTTCCAGTAACTAAATTTTTAACGGGATGGTTAATGCCTCTATGCCCATTGTGCATTTTATAGGTAGAAACTCCATTAGCAAGTGCTATAATTTGATGCCCAAGACAAATTCCGAATAAGGTTTCATCATTCGCTATAATGTCTTTTGCGGTTTGTATAGCATCTTTTAAAGGTTCTGGATCACCAGGTCCATTTGAAATAAAATAACCATCAGGATTAAAAGATTGCATATCCTTGAAAGTAGCATCATAAGGAAACACTTTTATGTACGCATCCCTTTTCGCAAGATTTCTGAGGATGTTCTTTTTTATTCCGATATCTAAAGCTGAAATTTTGAACTTCGCATCTTCCTTTCCATAAAAATAAGGCTCTTTTGTTGAGACACTGGAAGCCAATTCTAATCCTTCCATGCTTGGGACTTCTTTAAGCTGTGTCTTTAAAGCTTCAATATTTGCTACATCTGTAGAAATAACTGCGTTCATAGCGCCATTATCTCTTATATAACTTACCAAAGCACGAGTATCCACGTCAGAAATGGCCAATAAATTATTCTTATCTAAAAACTCTTTTAAACTTGCATCCGCATCCGACCTAGAATAATGATAACTGAAATTTTTACATATTAAACCTGAAATTTTAATAGAGTCGGACTCTACTTCATCCTCATTGGTACCATAATTACCTATATGTGCATTGGTAGTTACCATTAACTGACCAAAATAAGAAGGGTCCGTAAAAATTTCTTGATAGCCAGTCATTCCCGTATTGAAGCATACTTCACCAAAGGCCGTACCTTCTTTATCACCCACTGCTTTTCCGTAAAAAATGGTTCCGTCGGCTAATAAAATTAATGCTTTTCTTTTAGTTTGATATTTCATTCTTAATTGTTCTTATATTTTACAAAATAACAAAAAAAAGGATAAGCTTTTCAACTTATCCTTTTCAATTATGTAAACTTATGACCCATATTACTCCTCGGTAGTTTCCTCAGGTTTTGTTTCCACCGGAGTTTCTACTTTCGGCGTATCTTCAGTTTTTTTAGCCCTACTTCTTCTTGTAGTTTTCTTAGCTGGTGTTTTTGAAGCGTTATAGATTTCATTAAAATCCACTAGCTCAATCATCGCCATGTCTGCGTTATCCCCCAAACGATTTCCTAGTTTTATAATTCTAGTGTAACCTCCTGGACGATCAGCAATTTTTTCAGAAACAACGCTAAACAATTCTGTTACGGCATATTTATCTCTAAGATTTTTAAAAACCACACGCCTGTTGTGCGTTCCTTTGTCAGCCGAAACATTGTTTTCCGCTTTAGACTTAGTGATTAATGGCTCAATAAACTGCTTTAAAGCTTTTGCTTTTGCCACAGTTGTATTTATTCTTTTGTGTTCAATTAGAGAACAAGCCATATTTGCGAGCATTGCAACTCTATGTGCTTTTTTTCTACCTAAATGATTTACTTTTTTACCGTGTCTCATGTTATAATTTTATCATCTTGCTACCAAACCCGATTAAACGAGGAGCAAAATATGATTATTTAATCTTTATCTAATTTATATTTTGATAAGTCCATTCCGAAACTTAATCCTTTGTTGATCACTAGCTCTTCCAACTCTGTCAAAGATTTTTTACCGAAGTTTCTGAACTTCATTAAATCATTTTTATTAAAAGACACTAAATCTCCAAGCGTATCTACTTCGGCTGCCTTTAAACAATTTAGTGCACGAACAGAAAGATCCATGTCCACTAACTTAGTTTTCAACAACTGACGCATATGTAAAGACTCCTCATCGTAGGTCTCTGTTTGCGCAATTTCATCAGCTTCTAATGTAATACGCTCATCAGAGAACAACATAAAGTGATGTATTAAAACTTTTGCTCCTTCTGTCAAAGCATCCTTTGGGGTAATAGAACCATCTGAAACAATTTCGAATACTAATTTCTCGTAATCCGTCTTTTGCTCAACACGAAAGTTTTCAATACTATATTTCACATTTTTTATAGGTGTAAAAATAGAATCAATAGCAATAGTTCCTAATGGTGCACCAGATTTTTTATTATCTTCAGCAGGAACATACCCTCTACCCTTTTCAATTACCAACTCCATGTTGAAATTTACCTTAGCATCCATATTACAGATTACTAAATCAGGATTTAAAACTTGAAAACCGGAAATAAATTTTTGAAAATCACCAGCTGTAAGCTGATTTTTTCCACTAACAGAAATAGATACTGTTTCAGAGTCCACATCATCTATTTGTCTTTTAAAGCGAACTTGCTTTAAATTCAAAATAATTTCTGTAACATCCTCTACGATACCCGATATCACCGAAAACTCGTGCTCTACCTTATCAATTCTAACCGATGTAATAGCAAAACCTTCCAAAGACGAAAGCAGTACTCTTCTTAATGCGTTCCCAACAGTCAATCCGTAACCAGGTTCCAAGGGGCGGAATTCAAACTTCCCTTCGAAATCTGTCGAATCAATCATTATAACTTTATCGGGCTTCTGAAAATTAAATAATGCCATAATTGGATTTGTATTGTTTATTTAGAGTATAACTCGACGATTAATTGTTCCTTGATATTCTCTGGAATCTGAAGTCTTTCAGGTACACTAACATAAGTACCTTCCATCTTTTCAGAATTCCAAGTAATCCATTCATAAACGCTACTGCTAGCGGCTAATGAATCTTGTATTGTTGAAATAGATTTAGATTTCTCTCTAACTCCAACAACATCTCCAGCCTTTAACGTGTATGAAGGAATATTAACTAATTCTCCATTTACCGTAATGTGTCTGTGCGAAACTAATTGTCTTGCACCACTTCTCGAGTTTGAAATTCCCATTCTATAAGCTACGTTATCTAAACGAGACTCACATAATTGAAGTAAAATTTCACCTGTAACACCCTCTTTTCTTTTCGCAGTTGCAAAAATATTTCTAAACTGTTTTTCTAAAACACCATAGGTATATTTAGCTTTTTGCTTTTCCATTAACTGAACAGCATATTCAGATTTTTTACCACGACGTCTTGCGTTACCATGCTGTCCTGGAGGGAAATTTCTTTTTTCAAAAGACTTATCGTCTCCGAATATTGCTTCGCCAAACTTACGAGCAATTTTTGTTTTTGGTCCTGTATATCTTGCCATTTTCTTTAAATTTGAAAGTATGATTATGAATTAAGGCTTATCCTTCGATAATCGTATTCAATACTTTCTGTGAAATATCCGTTGTCGGATGTATATAATTAATTAAACTCTTCTTCTTTTTGGTGGTCTACAACCGTTGTGTGGTATTGGAGTAATATCAATAATTTCAGTTACTTCAACTCCTGCATTGTGTAAAGAACGGATAGCAGATTCTCTGCCATTACCTGGTCCCTTAACATAAACTTTTACTTTTCTTAGACCAGCTTCGTGCGCTACTTTTGCACAATCTTCGGCCGCAATTTGAGCCGCGTAAGGAGTGTTCTTTTTAGAACCTCTAAAGCCCATTTTACCAGCTGACGACCATGAAATAACGTCACCTTTTTTGTTTGTCAAAGAAATAATAATGTTGTTGAATGATGCAGTAACGTGTGCTTCACCTACAGACTCAACAATAACCTTACGTTTCTTTACTACTTTTGAATTTGACTTTGCCATAAATTTTTAGTTTCTAGTTGTTAGTTCTTAGTTATTGGAATCCTAAACTTTTACATTTCAGGCAGATTCTTCTAACGTCCAAATACTAATTGACTAATGTCTATTTATTATTTAGTTGCTTTTTTCTTGTTCGCAACAGTTTTTCTCTTCCCTTTTCTTGTTCTAGAATTATTCTTAGTACGTTGCCCTCTTAATGGAAGACCAGACCTATGACGAATACCCCTGTAACAACCGATATCCATTAAACGTTTAATGTTTAATTGGGTTTCAGAACGAAGTTCACCTTCTATAGTGTAAGAGGCGATGGCCTCACGGATCCGACTAATTTCGTCATCGTTCCAATCGGACACCTTAGTATCTTCACTAACCTCGGCATTTTTCAAAATTTGTTTTGCTCTACTATTACCTACTCCGAAAATATAGGTAAGAGCGATTACTCCTCTTTTCTGTTTTGGTATATCTACACCTGCAATTCTTGCCATAATTACCCTTGTCTTTGTTTAAATCTAGGATTCTTTTTGTTTATTACAAATAATACACCTTTTCTGCGAACTATCTTGCAGTCGGCGCTCCTCTTCTTTAATGATGTTCTAACTTTCATCCTGTTTGCTTAATATCTATATGTAATTCTTGCTTTACTCAAATCATAAGGGCTCATTTCCAATTTAACCTTATCACCTGGAAGTAATTTTATATAATGCATACGCATTTTACCAGAAATATGCGCTGTCACTACATGACCATTCTCTAGCTCCACACGAAACATAGCATTTGATAATGCTTCAATAATGCTCCCATCTTGCTCAATCGCTGATTGTTTAGCCATATTTTTTTTGTCGTTAGTCGTTTGTCGCTAGTCCTTGGAACTGGTTATTTTAAAACCTATCGTCCTATGACTAAAAACCATCGTCTGTTTATTATGCTACTTTTCTATTTTTACCTGTTTTCATTAAACCATCATAATGGCGATTTAATAAATACGAATTCACTTGTTGTACTGTATCAATGGCTACCCCTACCATAATTAGCAATGAGGTACCTCCGTAAAACATTGCCCATCCTGCTTGAACATCCATTAATTTTACCACAACCGCAGGTAAAATTGCCAATATAGCTAAGAATACTGACCCTGGCAGCGTAATTAAAGACATGATTTTATCTAAATAGTCACCAGTCTCTGCTCCTGGCCTAATCCCAGGAATAAAGCCACCACTTCTTTTTAAGTCATCAGCCATTTTGTTGGTTGGCACCGTAATTGCGGTATAAAAATAAGTAAATACAATGATCAAAAATGCAAACAACAAATTGTACCAAAAACCAAAAATATCTTGAAAGTTAGTTTCCATCCACAATCCCCAAGTGGTATTGTTAAATGTTTTACCTATTAAGCTTGGCGCAAACATAATCGCTTGGGCAAAAATTATAGGCATAACACCTGATGCGTTTAATTTTAATGGAATGTATTGTCTTGAGCCCATGATATCTTTTTCATAGCTACCAGAGGCAGATCTTCGAGCATATTGCACTGGAATCTGTCTTGTAGCCATTACTAGAAGCACACATAAAAGTATCACAACGAACCAAATAATAACTTCGATTAAAACTAACATCGGACCGCCTGTTCCTTCCCATCTCGAAATAGCTTCTTGAGCAAAAGATTGCGGTAATGTAGCGATAATACCAATCATAATTAACAATGAAATACCATTACCAATACCTTTATCCGTAATCTTTTCACCAAGCCACATAGCAAAGACTGTCCCTGTAACTAAAATAATAACCGCAGGTACCATAAAATCTAATCCCTTTCCTAATATAAAAGCACTATCTGGAACTCCAAATTGACTTAAACCCAATAAATAGGTTGGTGCCTGTAGAATACAAATACCAATAGTTAACCATCTGGTTATTTGATTGATTGTTTTTCTACCACTTTCGCCCTCTTTTTGTAGCTTTTGAAGGTAAGGAATAGCAATTCCCATCAACTGTACCACAATAGAAGCCGAAATGTAAGGCATAATCCCTAAGGCAAAAACTGATGCCTGAGCAAAAGCACCACCTGTAAAGGCATTTAATATTCCGAAGATTCCACTTTCCGTACCAGAAGCTAAAGCACCCAATTGAGCAGTATCTATCCCGGGAAGTGCTATTTGCGCACCAAATCTATATACTAATAATAAACCAAGAGTTACAAGGATTCTTCCTTTTAACTCTTCAATCTTCCATATATTAGATAATGTCTCGAAAAATTTCTTCATAATATAATTCTTATAAATTTATTGCTTCGCCACCAGCAGCTTCAATAGCCGCCTTAGCAGTAGCACTAAATTTATGGGCTGATACTTTTAATGAAGCATTTAATTTTCCACCACCTAATATTTTTACTAGATCATTTTTACCAGCAAATCTACTTTCAACGAGTGTATCAAGGTTTACGGTATTTTTTACAGTACCATTATCAACTAATAACTGTAATTTGTCTAAATTGATACCTGCATATTCTTTTCTGTTAATGTTTGTAAAACCAAACTTAGGAACACGTCTTTGCAATGGCATTTGACCACCTTCAAACCCAATTTTTTTGGAATATCCAGATCTAGATTTAGCACCTTTATGACCTCTTGTAGCAGTACCACCCTTACCAGTACCTTGACCACGACCCACAATTTTACCCGCGCGCGTCGTAGATCCCTCTGCTGGTTTTAAAGTATTTAAATTCATCTTTTTAATTTTTTAAGCTTCCTCAGTTGAAACTAAGTGATTAACTTTAGCAATCATACCCATAATACTAGGTGTATTTTCATGCTCCACAACTTGTCCTAATTTTCTTAAACCCAACGACTCAAGAGTTTTTTTCTGCGTTTGAGGCTTTTTTATAGCACTCTTAACTAGTTTTACTTTAACTTTTGCCATAATAACTTTATTTATCCCTTAAAAACTTTTTCAAGAGAAATTCCTCTTTGAGTAGCAACTGTTTTGGCGTCTCTGATTTGCAATAAAGCATCAAAAGTAGCCTTTACAACGTTATGTGGATTTGAAGATCCTTGTGATTTGGATAGTACATCATGAACACCAACTGCTTCAAGTACCGCTCTAACAGCACCACCTGCTATTACTCCAGTACCATGAGAAGCTGGCTGAATATACACTCTTGCACCTCCAAATTTACCTTTTTGTTCGTGCGGAATAGTTCCTTTGTTTAAAGGAATTCTAACCAAATTTTTCTTAGCATCTTCAATTGCCTTAGCGATAGCGGTAGCAACTTCTTTAGACTTACCTAAACCCTGACCAACAACACCATTTTCATCACCAACAACAACGATAGCAGAAAAACCAAATGCTCTACCACCTTTTGTTACTTTAGTTACTCTTTGTACGCCAACCAATCTATCTTTCAATTCAAGACCCGCTGGTTTTACGACTTCTACGTTTCTGTATTTCTGGTACATATATAATTAGAATTTAAGTCCTGCTTCTCTAGCTCCTTCAGCTAATGATTTTACTCTTCCGTGGTACAAACAACCACCTCTATCAAAAGCAACAGCTTCAACACCTGCTTTTATTGCCTTTTCAGCGATAGCTTTACCCACCATATTAGCGATTTCAATTTTGGTCCCTTTTTTGTCCGCAATAGCCGCATCTCTTGAAGATGCTGCTGCTAAAGTAACGCCATTATTATCGTCTATAACCTGTACATAAATCTCCTTGTTACTTCTGAAAACCGATAACCTAGGTCTCTGTGCAGTTCCAAATGATACTTTACGTATTCTTCTTTTAATTCGCTGTCTTCTCTCAGTCTTTGATAATCCCATAATCCTACTTATTATGCTGACTTACCAGCTTTTCTTCTTAATTGTTCACCAACAAACTTAACGCCTTTTCCTTTATACGGCTCAGGCTTACGAAACGATCTGATTTTAGCAGCAACTTGTCCCACTAATTGTTTGTCGAAAGATGTTAATTTTATAATCGGATTTTTACCTTTCTCAGATATTGTTTCAATTTGAACTTCTGGTGCCAAATCTATTACAATATTGTGCGAGAAACCTAATGCGAGATCTAACCTTTGACCTTGATTGCTAGCTCTATAACCAACACCTACAAGCTCAAGTTGTTTCGTCCATCCTGCAGAAACACCTTCTATCATGTTTTTCACTAAAGCTCTATAAAGACCGTGCTTTGCCTTATGCTCCTTAGAGTCAGATGGTCTTGTTACATAAACATTTCCATCTTCATTTTTTATTTCAACACCACTATAATCTTGAGTTAACTCACCCAATTTACCTTTCACGGTAATGATGCTTTCCTTTATATCAACGGTAACCCCTTCTGGGATTGTCACTGGATTATTACCTATTCTAGACATTTATCTTAATCTTTATAGTATTAATAAACGTAGCATAATACTTCACCACCTACTTTTTCTAGCTTAGCCTGCTTACTTGTCATTACACCATGAGAAGTAGAGACAATTGCAATTCCCAATCCGTTAAGTACTCTTGGTAAATCAGTACTCCCAGCGTACTTACGCAAACCTGGCTTACTAATACGCATGATTTTTTTGATTACCGGCTCTTTGGTTAGCTTATCATACTTTAAAGCTATTTTCACCGTTCCTTGAACCTTATTTGGTTCAAACTTATAACTTAAAATATATCCTTGTTCGAATAAAATTTTAGTTATTTCTTTTTTCAAATTAGAAGCAGGTATTTCAACCACTCTATGACCAGCACTGCTGGCATTTCTAATTCGTGTTAAGTAATCCGAAATTGGATCTGTTATCATATTTATATAATTACGGAAACGGTTTTTAGTTCTGACTAACCATTACTAAACCTGTCACCAATTTAAACTCTTGTATTACTACCAGCTTGCTTTCTTAACACCTGGTATTAAGCCTTGATTTGCCATTTCTCTAAAAGTTACCCTCGATAAACCAAATGTTCTCATGTAACCTCTAGGTCTTCCAGTTAATTTACATCTGTTATGTAAACGTACTGGACTAGCGTTTTTAGGTAGTTTTTGCAATGCTAGAAAGTCACCTGCTTCTTTTAAAGCCTTTCTTTTTTCAGCATATTTCGCTACCATTTTTTCTCTTTTTACCTCACGGGCTTTCATTGATTCTTTAGCCATACTAGTTCTTTTTAAAAGGTAATCCTAATTGAGTTAATAATGATTTCGCCTCTTTGTCCGTTTGTGCAGAAGTTACAAAGGTAATATCCATTCCGTTTATTCTATTGATTTTGTCAATATTTATCTCAGGAAATATAATTTGTTCTGTAACTCCTAGATTATAATTTCCACGACCATCAAAACCAGAAGCTTTAATACCTTGAAAATCCCTAACTCTAGGCAATGCACTAGTTACCAAGCGATCAAGAAATTCGTACATTCTTTCACCTCTTAATGTAACCTTACACCCAATTGGCATTCCTTTTCTTAGTTTGAAAGAAGCAACATCCTTTTTAGAAATTGTAGCAACAGCTTTTTGACCTGTAATATTGGTAACTTCCTCTACTGCATGATCAATTAACTTTTTATCAGCTACAGCAGCACCAACTCCTCTACTTACTACTATCTTTTCTAGCTTAGGTACTTGCATAATATTCTTATACCCAAACTCTTCTTTAAGAGCACTAATAACACGCTCATTATATTCCTTTTTTAACCTTGTAACGTAAGCCATAACTATATTACTTCATTAGATTTTTTAGAGACTCTCACCTTTTTTCCATCTCTTACCTCGTAACCTACCCTTGTAGAATTACCAGATTTTACATCTATCAAAGATAGATTTGAAATATGGATAAGTGCCTCTTTCTTTACGATACCACCTTGAGGGTTTTTTGCACTTGGCTTCTCGTGTTTAGAAACTAGATTAGCTCCTTCCACTATAGCTTTATTCTTGTCAAAATCAACCTTCATAATTTTACCTTCAACCCCTTTATGATCTCCAGCGACAATTCTTACGATATCTCCTACTTTTACTTTTAGCTTTTTCATGTTTAGTCTAAAATGTTATAGCACCTCAGGAGCTAATGATACAATTTTCATGAATTGTTTATCACGAAGTTCTCTTGCCACCGGTCCAAAAACACGCGTTCCTCTCATTTCACCCGCTGGGTTTAATAAAACGCACGCATTATCGTCAAAACGAATGTAAGAACCATCTTGTCTTCTTACTTCCTTTTTTGTTCTGACAACTACCGCGGTAGATACAGCACCTTTTTTAATAGTACCGTTTGGAGTAGCTTCTTTAACAGCTACTACAATTTTATCACCTACAGAGGCATATCTTCTCTTTGTACCACCCAATACTCTAATGGTCAAAACTTCTTTTGCCCCAGTATTATCAGCTACCTTTAATCTTGATTCTTGCTGTAACATAATTATTTAGCTCTTTCAATGATTTCAACTAATCTCCAACATTTAGTTTTACTTAAAGGACGTGTTTCCATGATCTTTACTGTATCACCAATATTGCAATCGTTTTTTTCATCGTGTGCAACATATTTTTTAGTTCTTAATACGAACTTTCCGTACATAGGGTGTTTTACTCGCTTCACTTCTGAAATCACAATTGACTTCTCCATTTTGTTGCTAGTAACAACGCCTATTCTCTCTTTTCTTAAGTTTCTTTTTTCCATAAAGCAGAACCAGTTATTGGTTTTCCCTTTTAGTTAATTCTGTCGCTATTCTAGCCACTGTTCTTCTCGCTTTTCTAACTTGAAGCGGGTTTTCTAATGGAGTAACGCTATGCGCCATTTTCAAATCTGAATGTTGCTTTTTAGCTTCAACTAATTTTAAGTTTAGATCTTCAACAGATAATTCTTTTACTTCTGATTGTTTCATTCTTCTATACAATTAAAAATTAAGCTGAATAATCTCTAGCAACAATAAATTTTGTTTTCACAGGTAATTTCTGCGCCGCAAGACGTAAAGCCTCTTTTGCAATCTCTTGAGATACCCCAGCAATTTCGAACATGATTCTACCTGGTAAAACCACAGCAACAAAATATTCAGGAGCACCTTTACCCTTACCCATACGCACCTCTAGAGGTTTTTTGGTTATCGGTTTATCTGGGAAAATTTTAATCCACATTTGTCCTTCTCTCTTCATAAATCTAGTGGCAGCAATACGAGCAGCTTCTATTTGTCGAGATGTTATAAAACTTGTTTCCAGAGATTTTATACCGAACATACCATTTGAAAGCTGATGACCTCTTCCTGAGATCCCTTTCATTCTACCCTTCTGCGTCTTGCGAAACTTAGTTCTTTTTGGTTGTAACATTTTTTTACTTCTTTAAAAAATTACTTTCTACGACGTGGTTTTTTATTTCCTTCTGGCTTACCACCACCGCCACTCTTCGTAGCTTGGCTTTTTTCCATACCTACCAAAGGCGAAAGATCTCTCTTTCCATAAACTTCACCTTTCATTATCCATACTTTTATACCTAATCTTCCGTAGGTTGTATGTGCTTCATCAAGTGCATAGTCTATATCAGCTCTAAAAGTTGACAATGGTATTCTACCCTCTTTATACGATTCGGAACGCGCCATCTCTGCTCCATTTAAACGACCAGAAATCTGAACCTTTATGCCCTCCGCATTCATACGAATCGCAGCAGCAATGGCCATTTTAATAGCACGTCTAAAAGAAATTCTATTTTCAATTTGCCGAGCGATACTAGAGGCTACTAAATTTGCATCTAACTCCGGTCTTTTAATTTCAAAAATATTAATTTGAACTTCTTTATCCGTAATCTTTTTAAGCTCTTCTTTTAACTTATCAACCTCTTGACCGCCTTTACCAATAATGATACCTGGTCTTGCTGTTGTTATTGTAATTGTAATAAGCTTTAAAGTACGCTCAATAATAACTCTCGAAACGCTAGCTTTTGCTAAACGTGCATGAACGTATTTTCTAATTTTATCATCTTCGGCCAGTTTATCGCCGTAATCGTTTCCTCCGTACCAGTTAGATTCCCATCCTCTGATAATACCTAAACGAATTCCTATTGGATTTGTCTTCTGTCCCATACGCTAGCTTTGTACATTATTTTTAGAATCCAATACTAGTGTAACATGATTGGAACGTTTTCTAATTCTGTGTGCTCTTCCCTGAGGTGCTGGTCTTAGTCTCTTCAACATAGCCCCACCATCAACTCTAATTTCTTTAATCACAAGATCAGCCTCTTCAATATTGGCATCTTCGTTCTTCGACTGCCAATTAGCAATCGCTGATAGCAGTAATTTCTCCAGCTTACGAGAAGCCTCTTTAGAATTGAATTTCAAAATTGCTAAAGCTTTTTCAACCTGTACCCCTCTTACCAAATCAGCTACTAAACGCATCTTTCTTGGTGAAGTAGGACAGTTATTTAACTTTGCAAAAGCAACCTGCTTTTTCTCTGCCTTAATTCTTTCGGCCATTTGTTTTTTACGAACTCCCATAGCTTACTTTTTACCTTTATTTTTCGAACCACCATGACCTCTAAAAGATCTAGTTGGCGAGAATTCTCCTAATTTATGACCCACCATGTTTTCTGTGACATATACGGGGACAAATTGTCTACCATTGTGTACAGCGATAGTTTGACCCACAAAATCAGGTGTTATCATTGAAGCTCTTGACCATGTTTTTATTACAGGCTTTTTACCAGAATCTATATTCTGCTGAACTTTTTTATCTAAACTAAAGTGAACGTAAGGTCCTTTTTTTAGTGAACGTGCCATTTCTTTCTACTTTTTATTTCTTTCTACGTTCTATTATATATCTATTTGTAGCCTTAGTCTTAGAACGGGTTCTGTATCCTTTAGCAGGAATACCGTTCCTTGATCTTGGGTGACCACCTGAAGCTCTACCTTCACCACCGCCCATTGGGTGATCGACAGGGTTCATCGCTACTGGTCTTGTTCTTGGTCTTCTACCTAACCATCTGCTTCTACCTGCTTTTCCAGATACCAACAATTGGTGATCAGAATTTGATACCGCACCGATTGTAGCTAAACAAACTGATAAAATAAGCCTTGTTTCACCTGAAGGAAGTTTTACCGTAGCAAACTTACCATCCCGTGCCATCAATTGAGCAAATGTACCAGCACTACGTGCCATAACAGCACCTTGACCTGGACGTAACTCCATACAGGAAATAATAGTACCTAATGGTATAGCGCTTAAAGGAAGTGCGTTACCAATTTCAGGCCCTGCACTAGCGCCAGAAGCAACCTCCTGACCAACTTGCAACCCGTTTGGGGCAATTATGTATCTCTTTTCACCGTCGGCATAACCCACTAATGCGATAAACGCGGTTCTGTTAGGATCGTATTGTATTGATTCTACAACAGCAGCAACATCTTGCTTATCTCTCTTAAAATCGATTAAACGATACCTTCTCTTATGACCTCCACCTTTTTGGCGGATGGTCATTTTTCCTTGACTGTTTCTACCTCCGGACTTTTTTAACGGAGCAAGCAAGCTCTTCTCCGGCTTATCAGTAGTAATCGCGTCGAATCCGTTTACTACTCTAAAACGCTGTCCTGGAGTGATTGGTTTTAATTTTCTAACTGACATTTTTTGTCTTTAGTCTTTTTATAAATTACTGTAATAATCAATTACGTCTCCTTCAGCAACATCAACAATAGCTTTTTTATAAGCGTTTGTCTTCCCATGCTGCACACCCGTTTTTGTATAACGCGTCTTTCTTGACGGACCATAATTCATCGTTCTAACTTTATCAACCTTAACTCCGTAAGTTGCTTCAACAGCTGCTTTGATTTGTAGCTTGTTTACCCTAAGATCTACGATGAAACCATAACGATTATACAACTCACTACTAGAAGTCATTTTTTCTGTAATAATAGGCTTTATTAACACACTCATGTCTCTACTATTTAGTTAAGTTAGCTTCTATACCCTCTAAAGATCCCTCTAGAAGTACAATATTGTTAGCATTTAAAATTTTATAAGTGCTTAGTTCAGAATTAGTTACAACCTCAGAACCCTTCAAATTGCGTGAGGACAAATATACGTTATTATTTGAATCACCCAACACAAATAGAGATTTTTTATTTTCTAATCCTAATGACTTCAAAACGGCGATAAAATCCTTCGTTTTGGGAGCATCAAAATTAAAGTTTTCAACCACTAAAATTGCCTTTTCATTTGATTTTATTGATAAAGCAGATTTTCTAGCCAAACGCTTTAAATTCTTATTCAATTTTTGCTTATAGTCCTTTGGTCTAGGACCAAAAATGCGTCCACCACCTCTAAAAACAGGTGATTTGATACTTCCCGCACGCGCTGTACCTGTTCCCTTTTGCTTCTTAATTTTGCGGGTACTACCTGCAATTTCTGCTCTTTCTTTAGACTTGTGCGTTCCTTGTCTTTGATGTGCTAAATATTGTTTCACATCTAAATAAACCGCGTGTTTATTTGGTTCTATAGCGAATACAGCATCAGAAAGTTCAACCTTTCTACCTGTTTCTTTTCCTTTGATATCTAAAACTGCTACCTTCATTACTTCTGAATAGTTACGTAAGCGTTCTTATGACCAGGAATACATCCTTTTAAAACTAAAAGATTTTTTTCTGGTACAACTTTTAAAATTTTAAGGTTTTGAACAGTTACCTTATCAGTACCCATTCTTCCGGCCATTTTAATACCTTTAAAAACGCGAGCTGGATAAGAAGCTGCACCAACAGAACCCGGCGCTCTTAACCTGTTGTGTTGTCCGTGAGTTGCTTGACCAACACCGGCAAAGCCATGTCTTTTAACAACACCCTGAAAACCTTTACCTTTTGAAGTGCCAATAGCATCAACAAATTCACCTTCTACAAAAAGATCAGCACCTATGGTGTCTCCTAATTTGTAACTTCCTTCAAAATCTCGGAACTCAACGACTTTTTTCCTAGGAGAAACGCCTGCTTTTTTAAAATGACCTGTTTCGGCCTTATTTGCACGCTTTTCTGCCTTGTCATCGAAACCAAGCTGAAGGGCACTATACCCGTCCACCTCTAAGGTTCTGACTTGGGTAACTACACATGGACCAACTTCGATAACTGTACAAGGAATATTTTTCCCGTTCTCATCGAAAATGCTCGTCATGCCTACTTTTTTTCCTATTAACCCAGACATAATTAAATTTAATTATTAATACTTATTCACTCTTTTTTTGACAAAAAATAAGGGTCAAAAATAAATCGACCCTGATTTTATTTTTTTCCGTTTTTCCCTCGCACACAGCTTAGGACATGTTTCTAATTCTGAATTATAAATTCAGAATTCAGAATTTTGCACTATACCTTTATCTCTACTTCTACTCCACTTGGCAACTCTAATTTCATTAAAGCATCAATGGTTTTTGAAGAGGAACTATAAATATCCAAAAGTCTTTTGTAAGAATTTAATTCAAATTGTTCTCTGGACTTTTTATTAACGTGTGGAGAACGTAAAACAGTGAATATTTTCTTATGTGTTGGTAATGGAATCGGCCCAGTTACCACAGCTCCTGTTGACTTTACAGTCTTTACGATTTTTTCAGCGGACTTATCCACCAAATTATAATCGTATGATTTTAGTTTTATTCTAATCTTTTGACTCATTTTCCTAAAATTAAGCGGTTATTCCTTTTGTTGCTTTGATAACTTCTTCAGAAATATTTGAAGGTGTCTCCGCGTAATGTGAAAATTCCATTGTTGATGTTGCTCTACCAGACGACATTGTTCTTAATGATGTAACATAGCCAAACATTTCTGATAAAGGTACTTCACCTTTAAGAACTTTTGCACCTGCTCTATCACTCATGCTGTTAATTAAACCTCTTCTACGGTTTAAATCACCAACTATATCACCCATGTTTTCTTCTGGAGTCAATACTTCAATCTTCATTATTGGCTCCATAATAACAGCACCAGCGGCTTTACCCGCAGCTCTGTACCCCATTTTAGCTGCTAATTCAAAAGAAAGTGCATCAGAATCCACAGCATGGAAAGAACCATCCTTTAATACTACTTTCATAGTATCCATTTCGTAACCAGCCAATGGACCAGCTTTCATAGCCGCTGCAAATCCTTTTTGAACAGAAGGAATGTATTCTTTTGGAATACGACCCCCTTTTATCTCATCAACAAATTGTAATCCTGACCCTTCAAAAGTAGCATCCGCAGGACCCATTTCGAAAACAATATCTCCAAACTTACCACGACCACCAGATTGTTTCTTGTAAGTTTCTCTGTGAGCAGCATTCTTAGTTAAAGCCTCTTTATATTCTACTTGAGGTTTACCTTGATTTACTTCTACCTTGAACTCTCTTCTTAAACGATCTACAATAATATCTAAGTGAAGCTCACCCATTCCCGATATGATAGTTTGACCAGAAGCCTCATCTGTTCTTGCCGTAAATGTAGGATCTTCCTCAGCTAATTTTGCCAAAGCCATTCCCAATTTATCCACATCAACTTTGGTTTTAGGCTCCACAGCTATACCAATAACTGGGTCAGGAAAGTTCATGCTTTCCAAAACAATTGGAAACTTCTCAGCTGAAAGGGTATCACCAGTTTTAATATCTTTAAAACCAACTGCAGCACCGATATCTCCAGCTTCTATAAAATCAATTGCATTTTGCTTGTTAGCGTGCATTTGATAAATTCTAGAAATACGTTCTTTATTGCCTGAACGGTTATTCAACACATAAGAACCAGCATCTAAACGACCTGAATATACTCTAAAGAAAGCCAAACGACCAACAAAAGGATCTGTCGCAATTTTAAAAGCTAAAGCAGCAAACGGTTCTTTTACATCTGGCTTACGTCTTTCTTCTTTATCTGTATCTGGGTTAGAGCCTATTACACTTTCCCTATCCATTGGAGAAGGTAAATATCTACAAACAGCATCTAATAAAAACTGAACGCCTTTATTCTTAAATGAAGAACCACAAATCATTGGAATGATACTCATATCCATAACCGCCGCTCTTAAAGCTGCGTGAATTTCATCTTCTGTTAAAGAATCTTCATCTTCGAAGAATTTTTCCATTAGCGTATCATCATACTCAGCAACTGCCTCAATAAGGTTGGCTCTGTATTCTTTTACTTCGGCTTTCATTTCTTCTGGGATATCAACTACATCAAAAGTTGCCCCAAAGTTATCATCATGCCAAACTATAGCTCTATTTTTAACCAAATCAACAACGCCTCTAAAATCAGACTCGTCACCAATTGGCAATACAATAGGAACTGCATTAGATTTCAACATTTCTTTGATTTGACTACAAACCATTAAAAAGTTAGAACCTTGTCTATCCATTTTATTTACAAAGCCCATTCTAGGCACTTTGTAGTTATCAGCAAGTCTCCAGTTTGTTTCTGATTGTGGCTCAACACCGTCAACCGCACTAAACAAGAAAACTAAACCATCTAAGACACGTAATGAACGGTTTACTTCTACCGTAAAATCAACGTGACCTGGAGTATCAATTATATTAAAGTGATATGGCTTTGTTTCGTCAATCTTTTCCCCATTTTTCATTGGAAAATTCCAGGTACAGGTAGTTGCCGCAGAAGTAATGGTAATACCACGCTCTTGCTCTTGCTCCATCCAGTCCATCGTAGCAGCACCATCATGAACCTCACCAATTTTATGACTTACTCCAGTGTAAAACAATATACGTTCTGTTGTAGTTGTTTTTCCAGCATCAATATGAGCAGCAATACCTATATTTCTAGTATATTTTAAATCTCTTGACATTTCTGATAATTAAAATCTAAAGTGAGAGAAAGCTTTGTTTGCTTCTGCCATTTTGTGAGTATCTGTTCTTTTCTTAACAGCTGCACCTTCTTCTTTTGCAGCAGCTAATATTTCACCAGCTAATTTTTGCGACATAGCTTTCTCATTTCTTTTACGAGAATAACTAATTAACCATTTCATGGCTGTTGAAATTTTACGGTCTGGTCTAATCTGCATTGGAATTTGAAAGGTAGCCCCTCCAACTCTTCTACTTCGGACCTCAACATGTGGCATTACATTAGAAAGTGCATCTTTCCAAATTTCTAAAGCCGTTTTTTCTTCTACTGTTTTCTTTGCTTCTACAATGTCAATGGCATCATAAAATACTTTGTATGCTATAGACTTTTTACCATCCCACATCATCATGTTAACGAAACGAGTTACTAACTGGTCGTTAAATCTTGGATCTGGCAAAAGAGGTCTCTTTTTAGCCTGTTTTTTTCTCATTGCTTCTGTTTAAAGTTTGATTACTTCTTAGGTCTTTTAGCACCATACTTAGATCTACGTTGGGTTCTTCCAGCAACACCTGCTGTATCTAAAGCCCCCCTAACGATATGATACCTAACACCTGGTAAATCCTTAACTCTTCCGCCCCTTACTAATACTATCGAGTGCTCTTGTAAATTATGTCCTTCACCTGGGATGTATGCGTTTACTTCCTTACCATTTGTTAACCTAACCCTAGCAACTTTACGCATTGCAGAGTTTGGTTTCTTTGGTGTGGTAGTGTAAACACGAGTACAAACCCCTCTTCGTTGAGGACAAGAATCCAAAGCAGCCGATTTACTCTTCTTAGCAATCGTGGCCCTTCCTTTTCGTACTAATTGTGAAATTGTTGGCATACTATAATTGTATCAATATATAAATTACCCTTTTTTAAGGGACGGCAAATGTAGTAATATTTCGTTATAATTCAAACCTAGAATGATTTATTTTAAATTTTTTTTTTGAGATATCGATTACTTAAATAATTATCGACAATTTATATCCAAAATATTTCAATTATTTTATACCGATACAATTGATTTTTGATTATTATTTGACTGTCATTTTTTGACCATAAAAAAGTATTTTCTAAATGTTCTCAATAACTTATTGAAATTTTTTTAATTGTATGATGTAATAAATAAATATTCTGGAAAACCTCCCAAAATGTCCTTAAAGAAATATTGATTGGTAAAATGCAATAATTGTAAAACACCATAAAAAATCATTAAATTAAGTCGCAAACAATTAACATTTGCTGAGCATATCCGCAATACACATCATATCCTAAAAAAATTTTAACAGATAAAAAGAAATTATTTACAAATCATATTCAGAAAATCTTTTAATATATCTTTGCCCCAATGGAAAGCAACACTCAAATTTACGGTATTCGGGCAATTATTGAAGCTATAAAAGCGGAAAAACCCATAGATAAGGTATTCATTCAGAAAGGATTAAAGGGAGAATTGTTTAAAGACCTTGAAACCACAATTAGGAAAAATGGTATCAACGTTTCTTATGTGCCTATTGAAAAATTAAACCGACTTACCAAAGGCAATCACCAAGGAGCCGTTGCTAATATATCACCTATACAATTTTATACTTTAGAAGATTTGGTGGAAAAGGTTAAGAAAACAAAAGAAACTCCTTTGTTTTTATTGTTAGACCAACTTTCTGATGTGCGTAACTTTGGTGCTATTATTCGAACCGCAGAATGTACCGGAGTTGACGGCATCATTATCCAGAAAAAAGGTGCCGCACCTGTTACTGCCGATACTATAAAAACATCTGCCGGAGCTGCTTTTAAAGTTCCTATAGCGAAAGTAGATCATATCAAAGATGCTGTTTTCTATCTTCAAGCTTCTGATATAAAAATTATTGCCGCAACAGAAAAAACAGAAACTTCTATTTATGATGTATCCTTTAAAGAATCTTGCGCTATCATCATGGGCTCCGAAGATGTTGGCATATCGCCATCTATCCTAAAAATTGTAGATGAAAAAGCCAAACTTCCTATGCTTGGAGAAATTGGTTCTTTAAACGTTTCTGTGGCTTGTGGGGTGTTTTTGTATGAGGTGGTTCGGCAGCGACTTAGTTGATGGTTGATGGTATCATTTAAAAGAAATACAATTTTTAATGGATACAAACTTCATAGCATTGTAACTAATGATAATTGTTATTAAAAAACTATGCCAACCAATTATAAAATTCTAACATTGATTTCAACTTCTATATTAGTAACTAATTCGACTCAGCTCAGTCATCGAAACCGTTGTTTTTATCAACAGGTTTATAATGGTAAGTAATTTTTAAACCTTCCGGATTTTCAACAATTTCTTCTTTAGGTTTTCGTTCAACAAAATTACCATGTTCGTCAAAATGTTGGAGAAACTCGTCTTCGGCTTCATTAAAATCTTCCTTTTCCCAATCGTATTTTTTAGTTTCAGGAATAGGGACTTTAATGAATAATGCAGCAAGAAACCCTGTAATAAAACCGCCTAAATGGCCTTCCCAAGAAATGGCATCATCGACAGGGAAAATATACCATAACATGCTGCCGTAAATAAAAACAACGATTAGCGAAAGTGCCACCAGCCTATAATATTTCGTGAAGATTCCTTTAAAAAAAATAAAACTTACTAAAACATAAATCAATCCGCTTACCCCTATATGGTATGATTCGCGGCCGATCAACCATGTAATTAAACCTGAAAATATAATTCCAAAGAAGATAATTTTAAGTGCGGCGTTTCTATAAAAATAAATCAATGCGCTAGATAATATGGCTAACGGAACGGTGTTATTATACAGATGCTCGATAGAACCATGAATAAAAGGGCTGAATAAAATTCCCTTTAAGCCTGAGAAATTTCTAGGTAGAATGCCATAACTATTGAAATTAATATTTAGTCGGACTTCAATTAAAAAAACGGTCCAAATAGACAATACCAATAAAAGGGGAATTAGAATTACCCTATTTGAAAACCTAAAATGTGTGGCGCCTGACATATAAATTAAATTTACAAATAGTTTTCAAAAACTCAACCATAAATAGGAAACATGTTAAATTGTCATTCTCATATTTTGTATTTTTACGGCATGAATGAACCCTTAGCAGAAAGAATTCGTCCTAAAAATTTAGAAGATTATATTAGTCAACGCCATTTGGTGGGCGAAAATGGATCCTTAACCACTCAAATTAAAAAGGGTATAATACCCTCATTAATTCTTTGGGGACCTCCCGGCACTGGTAAAACTACTTTGGCGAACATTATTGCTAAAGAAAGTGGAAGGCCGTTCTATACGCTGAGTGCTATTAACAGCGGTGTAAAAGATATTCGAGAAGTCATTGATAAAGCCAAACAAAGTGGCGGTTTATTTACTTCAAAAAATCCTATTTTATTTATTGATGAAATTCATAGGTTTAGCAAATCGCAACAAGATTCCTTATTAGCGGCAGTGGAAAAAGGTTGGGTTACTTTGATTGGTGCGACCACAGAAAACCCTAGTTTTGAGGTAATCCCCGCCTTGCTTTCAAGATGCCAAGTGTATATTTTAAATGATTTTGGTAAAGAAGATTTAGAAGCTTTATTGCAAAGGGCTATGAAAGAAGATGCTTTTTTAAAATCAAAAAAAATAACACTTAACGAAACGGAAGCTTTACTGCGCTTATCGGGCGGAGATGGCAGAAAACTACTGAATATTTTTGAATTAATTGTGAATTCAGAAAACGCTGATACCATTAGCATAACGAATGAATTGGTGCTACAAAAAGTTCAAAAAAATACTTCGCGCTATGATAAAACTGGCGAGCAGCATTATGATATTATCTCCGCATTTATAAAATCTATTCGTGGTAGCGACCCTAATGCTGCGGTTTATTGGCTTGCCAGAATGATTGAAGGCGGTGAAGATGTAAAATTTATTGCACGACGCATGCTTATCGCTGCCTCTGAAGATATTGGCTTAGCCAACCCTACGGCATTGGTAATGGCGAACACTACTTTTCAAGCGGTTACGACGATTGGATATCCTGAAGCGCGCATCATTTTAAGCCAATGTGCCATTTATTTGGCTACCTCCCCGAAAAGTAATGGTAGTTATATGGCGATTAATAATGCGCAAAAAGCAGTATCTGAAACTGGTGATTTACCAGTGCCTTTGGCTTTGAGAAATGCCCCTACTAAACTAATGAAAGATTTAGGTTATGGTGCCGATTACAAATATGCGCACAATTATCAAAATAATTTTGTGGTAGAAGAGTTCTTGCCAGAAGAAATTTCAGGCACATCGTTTTATGCTCCCAATGAAAATCAACGTGAGAATGCTATAAAAGAGTTTTTAAAAAACAGGTGGAAAAATAAATACTATTTTTAAAATTTGATTTGTAAGTTATTTTTCATGAATTGATTTCCTTGGTAATATTCAAAAAACCAAGCTCCGTTTTCACTATACACCAATCCAGAATTACCATTGGTATCTTCTCCCAGATATATATTTGGTTTTGAAGTAGTGAACATTTTCATTACTATTTTTGGCGAACTGTCCACCAACTGATAGCCGTTTTCTATGGCTTGCGCGTAATAAACACCTTTTGATACTTTAATGTTTTCAATGGCGACTGCTTGTGGTTTTTGCGCCACCACCGACTCATTGTCAGGCATGGTTCTACTATTTGAAACTTCAGCGGGTGCATTTATATCAGCAACTGTTTGCGGTACATTAGTCGGCAAATTTTTCACATCATTCTTAAAAGAAACTGTTATGGGTTCTGTCGATGCTTGGTTATACACATAATTAAAATCTTTTAAGGAGCTGAGGGCTTCTTTAATAGCTTCGTTATAAGATCCTTTAAATTCTTTTATTTTACTTGACCCTTCTTGGGTAATGTAAACCTGTTTTGAATTGCAATCTTTGAAGGCTACTGCTGTTTTTGTAGTAAACAAGCTAGAATTATTGACTAATTCTACCAACAGACCCAAACATCTATTTGTACTTAAATCGTTTGGTAAAGCATCATCATAAACCACATTAAAGCCTTGGTTGTCTAAAAAAAACTTGGCTAAAGTACTTGTTTGGTATTGATTTTGTTCTTTAAAAGAATCAAACTGTTTAGGAACAATAATGTATTTATAATCATTTAATTGTTCTTGTGCGGGTGCTGTTACAAAAATAAATAACAATAAAAGAGTCAAAAAAGTTTTCATAAATAAGGGTTTTATTTCTTGCCCCAAGATATAATATTTAATCCAAATTGTATAGAAGCGTAGTGAGTATCTGCCAAATTTCTATAACCCAGTAAATTATCTGCTAAAATATACATATTTACGGGTCCGGCTTGAATACTCCCACCTAAACCAATGTTTGTAAAAGAAAATTTATCGACCGTATAGGTAGATTTTAAGGCCATAAAATTACCAAGTCTATGTTGATAAAAAGCAGATAAGGCAGTTTGTGGTCCGCGAGGCCTATTAATGGCATATAAATGTGCGCCAAAACTATTTTTATATACTTCTCCCCTATTACCCCTATTCCCAAAATTCCGACAATCACAATCTATTTCTGATGAAATTTTTTTACCAAAGTCGCGCCTAATTGAAGCGTTTAGTTTTGTAGGTCTAAAGGTTATATAATTTTCGCTTGATACGGTATAAGGCACCAAAGCTTCTAATTCATCAACTAAATTTCGCCACTGATCTTCTGGATTATTGCTGTCGGCAGGTATAAAAAATTCTATCCCCTCGGTGCTTGCTACTCCTTTTAAAGAATACGTGCGGGTATCTTTAGTATGATAAATAAAACCGATATCTAATAAACTTCCAGTTAATGTTGTTCTTTCATCGAGATTGTAGGTAAATCCGAGATCGAAACCGAGTCCTAAATTACCGCCTAACAAGGCTCTTCTTGTTAGAATACTTGATACACCCGAGCCATTATCTACACTAGCATCGTCTAAAATATCTTTAAGTTCAAAAATGCCCGAAGTTCTAATTTCTAAATCGGCATCTAAAGTGGTTCTAAGTAGATTATTTTGTCCTTCCTCTGTAACAAAAGAGCCTTTGTTTTTGGTAGAATTAAAATTAATAAAGCTCGAATATAACTTAGCACGAACTCCCGCCACAAGCCTGTTTGAGACTCTTTTATTGATTCCAAAATGATATACATTTAAGATTTCTCCTCTCGTTTTTAGATGTCCTAAATCGAACCTTTCGTTTAAGTTATCGGTATTACCTTCATAGGCTAAACGTGCATAATCTTCAAAGTAATAGCCAATAGCGTCGCCTTCATTATAAGCCCCGAAAGAGTAGAAAATATTTTCATTTTTTCTGCTCCTAAAGCCTATATTTAAAAGTTCTATTTGATAGGTACCACTGAGTTCATCCCTAAAACTCATCCCATTTATAACCTTTTCTCTGAATTTGATATTAAAATCAATCCCATCAACAGCAAACAAATCATTGGAAGTTAATCCGCTACTCCCCGCTTGAAAACTAATGCCAGAAATTAAAGGAACTCCTGAGTACCATTTAAATGATGTGGACATGCCTGGGTTTGATAATAATGCTTGAGGTATTTCATTAAAATCATAAAGTATTTGTTTGTTCTGACTAAAAACAGACAAACAATTTAGTAAAAATAAAATGAAAATTACATATATATGCCTCATTCTAATATTCTTAACTTAAAGCTGGCGCTCGACTTAAAAATTAATTTAGGATCAGGAAGTGATGAAACGCTGTTGTTATTGCTGTTATTGATAAATGTTAGTTGTAAGCTTGAGGTATTTCGAATAATATCGATACTTCTTACTGAAGGCGGGCCATAGAAAATTTCTCTATCAATACGTCTTAAAGGAGGTCCAGCAGGGACTTGTATCAACTCAAAATCTAAAGAATTATTGGTGGCATCTAGAAAGTCAATCCTAATTTGCATATTTTTACTTGTGGTATTTTCAAATTGAAACTTTATTGAACCTGAAATGACTCTATCAGAAAAAACCCCTGCGGCAAAACCATCAAAATTTATATTTTGTGAAATTGGCCCTGGCGATGCCGCATTAATAGCCGCCTCAGTAGTTTCAAGATAAATGATTGGACCCGAAATATCAGGGATAACTTCTAAATCTCTTGCCTGGTCATAATCTTGTTCATCTGAACAAGAAAATAAACTTAGTAAACAGATAAAAAAAACTAAAATAAAGGGACTTTTGTTTTTCATTTCAAATATTACTTAACGAATATTTTATTTCGTAATAGTATGTAGTGTATTGATGTTATAACTCTATAAATAAAGTTTTATTTCATTTAAATCACTAATCATTATAGACAATGCATGATTTTCTTCTGCATTTGCGTTAAAGTGCAAGGTATGAAAACCTATCGCCTTTGCACCTAAAATATCGGCCTCTAGACTATCTCCTATCATCATTGCTTTGTTGGCTTGTACATTTGCTTTTTCAAGCGCTAACTGAAAAATTAATGGATTAGGTTTTTTTACGCCCGCCATATCCGCATTGATAAACACCGAAAAATAGTTGTAGATCCCAGAATTCTTCAATTTTTTTTCTTGAATTTCTTGAAAACCATTGGTGATAATATGAAGTTTGTACTTGGGTTTTAAATAATTCAATACGTTTATGGTATTGGGAAAAAGATGATTATAATTGGTTAAATTGTTTATATATTCCTCTGCTAAATTATGAATTATTGCATCATTTACTTGCATTTTTAAGGTGTCAAAAGTCAACTTTAAACGTTGGTAACGCAAATCTTCTTTACTAATTTTATTGTCTCTAAAAAGCTTCCAGAAAATTAAGTTATTGGGCACATATACTTTTAAGAAATCATCTAACTCGACTTTTACATCATTTTCTACTAAAATTTTTCCAAAAGTTAAGGCAGAGTTTTTCTCAAAATCCCAAAGAGTATGGTCTAAGTCAAAAAAAACATCAGTTACTATTTTATCAAACATTGTAATTTTTTAAGATATGTTCATAAATTTCTTTCCAAGAAATTGTGGTGGCCTCTCCAAATAATTCATTTGAAAATACGGTAATAAAATTACCATTTACGTTCTTAACCGCTTCATAAAGGTCATGAATTTTTTCAATAATGTCATCCATGCTTTCCATTTTTAAAAAAGCGTAATCATGAATAGTAAAAGGGTGTATTTTTATGGGTTGTTGCACTTCTAAATTTATATCATAAAAATAAAAAGTGTGCGCAGTGCTAGCTCTGAAACCAATTTCGTGGGTGTAGCCCATGGTATAATCATCAGTGAATTCTGCTTCTACTAAATTTCGATACGTAACAGGTATATCAACTCTATTATAACGCAAACGCGATGAGTTTACAGGCCTGTTGATCACATTAGATAGGGCTTTTTTATCTTTTTTAAGCAATTCAATATTATTAAAAGAGCTGTATGAAGCACATAATGAAACCTTATGGTAATCAGAAATGGACTTAATTAAAAACTTGAACTTGTTGTTATTGGTGGATACATTTTTATCAAAAGTGGAATATTCGGCAAACTGGAAAAAAAACAGGCTGTTGGTCTTGTATTTTTTATGACAGGCAATCAACCAATCATAATTATTGTAGGGATCTTTTTTGGGATTAAACCAAACGGAAACTCTTTCGGCAATTCTCTTGAATTTTAAAGCGCTTAAATCTAAAACTAAACCAGCAAAACTTCGGGCTAATCCTCGATTGGCGTAACTGTGCGAAGAAGTAACATCGATGACTGATGTAAATTTATAGGTTTCCTTTTTCGATTTTAAATCAGGAAAGCGCTCTTTAAGTTTTGTGAATAATTTTAAAGCCCAGATATCCACAACTGGCAGCTGTAAAAAATTATTTTTGTACGCCAAACTTTCCGTGGGTGGAAACCTGCCGTGCACATCTTTAACATGTGGTAAATATTCTTCATACCTACTCACCAAATAAAAACTTGCCGAGAAAATATCAAAAGGGATACTACTGCGATCACCTGCATTAAAAAAGCAAGGAACGCCTTCCCAATTACTAACTTTAATCTTTAAATCATTGATGCCTTGCTCAAATAACAAATCATTACTTCTGATAAAAAATTCGTTTTGTAGCGGATATTTAGTATAGGTAATTTTTGGTCCAGAATGCTTTATAAAATCTTCGACTTTTGCAGTAAATAAGATTTCAATACCCAAATTACGCTGAAATATTTGCTTCATCACAAAACTAAATCTTGACGTAATTTTATGGGTATAAATTAAAAGCATACTTTTTAGATTGTGAATTGAATACTTTTTAAACTAAAGGATATTTTCATCTGCAAAGCTATAATATTCTGTTTGAGTTATTATAAGATGATCTAATACTTTTATATCTAAGCCGGCAGCCGCATTTTTAATTTTCTGGGTAATTTTCTTGTCTGCCTCACTAGGTTTTAAAGTTCCCGACGGATGGTTATGTGCTAAAATTAATGCCACCGCGCCCAATTCTAGGGCTTCTTTCATTATTAATCGAACATCAACCAAAGTACCTGTTATTGAACCTTTACTTTGTTGTGTGCTTTGTAATACTTTATTGGAATTGTTTAAATAAACAATCCAAAATTCTTCATGTGGTAGTTCTCCCAAAAAAGGCTGTAAAAGTTCAAAAACACTTTTACTACTGGTTATTTTTGTGATTTTTTTAGCCTCTTCTCCTCGACGGCGCCTGCCAATTTCTAAGGCGGCAGCTATGCTAACAGCTTTTGCTTCGCCTATTCCCTTAAATTTCATCAATTTTTGAATAGAAAGTGTTCCTAACTCGTTCAAATTATTATTTGCCGATGCTAAAATACGTTTTGAAAGCGCAACAGCACTTTCATTGCGGCTTCCTGAACCTATTAAAATAGCGATAAGTTCTGCGTCTGACAATGCAGACCTGCCTTTGAGAATTAGCTTTTCTCTAGGCTTATCATCATCGGACCAGTTTTTTATGGAAAACGAATTTTGATTTTCTTGCATTGGTTGAAGGTAATAAATAATATTCAAAGTTCCCCCTATGGCCTTGCTCTGCGCTAAGCCGATGTGGGTTAGTGGGCTTTTTTTAAATCTCAATCCTCTCTTTCAACGCATGCAGATCTAAACCCCCGTAATTTCCAGAACTCATGAGCAGTAGCACTGAATTATCGAGGTTTTGCGCATCCATATAGGTTTTTAAATCGTCTGAATTGGTAATGATTTTTAAATCTTCTCTTTCAAAAGCTTCTGCAATTTGCGCCTTGGAAACAGGTGCTAATTTTTTGATGGCTACTGATTCTGGCAGGTAAAAAACAATAGGCACATCGGCCGCATCTAATGCACCTTTGTATAATTTTAAAAATTCTGGATTAAAACTACTGTACGTATGTAATTCTAAACAAGCAATTAAAGTGCGCTCCGGATATTGTTCTTTTACGGCTTTTGTGGTTGCAGCTACTTTACTTGGCGCATGGGCAAAATCTTTATACGCAACACAGGTTTTACTTTCTGCAATTTTTTCTAAGCGTTTAGATGCTCCTTTAAAAGTGGCAATGGCTTCGTAAAAATCTTCTTCATCGATACCCATGTTTTGGCAAATCCATTTTGCACCTGATAAATTACTTAGGTTATGTTGTCCAAAAACTTCGATAGGCATAGCACCTTCTGGAGTTTCAAGCAGTGTTTGTCCGTTTTCAACGCTATATTCAGGAACGCCATAAGGCAATTTTCTGATGGCATTTTCTGAAGCTTCTACTACTTTAACTACATTTTCGTCATCTTTATTATAAGTAATACTACCACCTTTTATAATGCTATCTACAAATATTTGAAACTGTTCCATGTAATTTTCAAAGGTCGGGAACACGTTGATATGGTCCCAAGCGATGCCGCTTAACAAAGCAATATTGGGCTTGTATAAATGGAATTTTGGTCTTCGATCAATGGGTGATGATAAATATTCATCGCCTTCTAATACTATAAAATCGTTTTCCTTGGTTAAATGTACCATCCGCTCAAAACCGTCTAATTGTGCCCCTACCATATAATCGACTTCACGTCCATGATATTTCAACACATGCAAAATCATGGAGGTTATTGTTGTTTTTCCGTGACTACCACCGATAACCACTCTTGTTTTATTTTTTGATTGCTCGTATAAAAACTCGGGATATGAAAATATTTGAAGTCCTAATTCTTGCGCTTTTAATAATTCAGGATTATCTGATTTGGCGTGCATACCTAAAATAACAGCGTCTAAATTATTGGTGATTTTTTCAGGAAACCAACCAAATACTTCGGGCAATAAACCTTTATCGGATAATCTTGATTTTGAAGGCTCAAAAATAACATCATCACTTCCTGTTATGTTGTATCCCTTATGGTTTAATGCCAAGGCAAGGTTGTGCATGGCACTGCCGCCAATGGCAATAAAATGTATTTTCATATAACTTAAATTATTTCGTAAAGATAATAATTGAAAAGGGCTTATCAATGGAATCCTATATCATTCTTTATTTTTACCTTAGATGAAAATTTATAAAATGAATATAAAATTAGCAGCAATACCCTCCAAAGAAATTATGCCAGGCTATCACGGAAAATTGATACATACAAATAATATGAGTCTTGCCTTTTGGGAAGTCGAAAAAGATGCCATTGTACCTGAACATTCGCATGTAAACGAACAGGTCATGCAGGTTCTGGAAGGTAAATTTGAGTTTACCTTAAACGGAATAACCAAGATTTATGAACCTGGGGATTTGGTTATTATTGGTTCGTTTATGCCACATAGCGGAAAAGCACTTACGGATTGTAAATTGATGGATGTTTTTAGTCCGACTAGGGAGGAGTATAAATAAACGCCTCTCCCCTAAATCCCCTCTCCAAAAGAGAGGGGATTTGGAATGTTACACTAGCTGTTTAGATTCTTTTTCGTTAATAATTAAATACAAACTTTATATGAACATCTCTTTAAAAGGTAAAAAAGCCTTAGTCGGCGGAAGTAGTGATGGTATCGGAAAAGCGATTGCGATACAACTTGCTGAAAGTGGTGCAAGTGTAACTTTGGTTTCAAGGTCTGAGGATAAATTGAAAAAAATTGTGCACGAACTTCCCGTTAATGAAGGCCAAAAACACCAATATCTAGTTGTTGATTATAACAATTTTGAGGTTTATAAAAATAAAATAACTGCTTATTTTAAGGATAATACAATTGATATTTTAGTCAATAACACCCAAGGCCCTTCTTCCGGAAATGCTTTAGAGAAACAAACCGAAGATTACCAACAAGCTTTCGATTTATTATTTAAAACTACCGTTTTAACCACTGAATTAGCTTTGAATAATATGATTGAAAACCACTGGGGTCGTATTATCAATGTAGCATCTGTTTCGGTGAAAGAACCTTTATCTTATTTAGCCTTATCAAATAGCATTAGAGCCGCGGTGGTTACTTGGGCAAAATCTTTGGCTGGTGATGTTGGTGAATATCAAATTACTGTAAATAGCATTTTAACTGGTTATTTTGATACCAATAGAATTGCACAACTCAACGCAACGAAAGCCAAGCAGTTAAACGTTTCAGAAACAAAAATACGTCATGAAATGGAACAAAATGTAGCCTTAAAACGCATTGGAGAACCCGAAGAGTATGGATTTTTAACTGCATTTTTAGCTTCGGACAATGCGGCATACATTACTGGAACCGCAATCCCTATTGATGGAGGCTTGTTAAAAACGCTTTAATCTTTTTTTCTGGCACTTTATTTGCTTCATTAACTCACGGAAAACAGGGGTTTACTCAATACATATTGTATGTACCTTTGTTAAAACTGATTTTTGTTTTAAATTTTTAAATAAATTCTACATGAAAAAAGCAAGGCTGCTCTTTACTATACTTATATTTTCACAATTAATGACCGCGCAAAACAACAACGAATCATATGATAATTTATGGAAAAAAGTACAGCAATTAGATAATGAGAATTTACCCAAATCTGCTTTAGAAATTGTAAGCCTTATAGCTGGGAAAGCTAAAAAAGAAAATAATTCACCGCAGCTTATAAAATCGCTTATATATCGTTCAAAATATGCCTTAACAATTGAGGAGGATGCGCAACTAAAAATTATCAACGATTTTAAAACACAAATTGATAAAGCAGAAAGTCCAACAAAAAACATTTTAGAAAGCTATTTAGCCAACCTATATTGGCAGTATTTTCAGCAAAATAGATATCAATTTTATAATCGTACAGAAACCACTGAAAAAGTAGATAGCACCGATTTTAGAACTTGGGATTTAACCACACTATTTCACGAAATAAATACTCATTTTGATGCTTCATTACAAAATAGTGAAGCTTTACAAAAATTAAAGGTATCTGATTTTGATGTGATTTTAAAACAGCAAAAAGGTTCTGAAAACTACCGTCCTACAGTTTATGATTTATTAGCACATACCGCTTTGAGTTTTTATAAAACGAGCGAAAATAATATTACCAGACCGGCAGATAAATTTGAAATAGACAAGCCTGATCTGTTATGTGAAGGCTTTCAATTTATCAAAAATAAAATTGTGAATAAGGACAAAACTTCTTTGCAGGCAAAAGCTTTAGTGATTTATCAAGACTTGTTGAATTTTCATTCAAGTAATGGTAATTCTGACGCTTATACTTTCATAGATATTGAGCGTTTACAATTTATTAAAGAAAATGCCACATTTGCTAACAAAGAATTGCATTTTATCGAAATTTTAAAAAATTCGGCGGAGCAGATTAAAAACAATGCTAATTGGGGACTTTATCAATATGAAATCGCCTCACAATACCAACAATGGGGAATTCAATATCAACCAAAAACTAATGAAGAACACCGTTGGCAACTAAAAGAAGCTTTGTCATTATCAGAAACTATTATTTCAAAATATCCTGAAAGTGTTGGTGCAGAAAAAAGCAAAAGCTTAAAAGCATCTATTTTGAATAAAGATGTTAGAATTACGAATGAAACCTATATTCCAATTAATAAAGTTTCACGGGTATTCATCAACTATAAAAATATTGATTTTATAACAATTACCGCTTACAAAAGTAGTCCTGAACAACTAGAAAAATTAGAAAGCTTGTATGAACAGGATAAGAAAGCAGCCTTCATAAAATCTTTGAAAACCTATAAATCTTGGGGTTCATCATTAAAAAACGAGAATGATTACCAAAATCACAGCACCGAAATTTTAATTCCTGAATTAGAAAACGGTTACTATATTTTAGTCGCGACAACTAATGACAATGTTAAAGATTCTTTTGCATACAGTAGTTTACAAGTCACGAATATGGTGCTAATCGAAACACAAAACGATAGAACACATACGTTTCAAATCATCGACAGAACTAATGGTAAACCAATAGCTGGCGCTTCTTTACAATTAAAGTACAGAATTAATTATGATAAAAAATTCTTAACTAAAACATTTACTACCGACGATAAAGGCCAAGTAAATATTTCGAAATCTTTAGAAGATTGGACCGAAATTAAAGCCAAAGTTACTTACGAGAAAGAAATTGCTCATTTTGGGGAATTTTATATTTATAGGGATTATACTCGGAATCCTTCTAAAGACACTACCTATTCTTGCTTTTTATTTACCGATCGTAGTATTTACAGACCTGGGCAACCACTTTATTTTAAAGGCATTGCCATTTCAAGAGCTACGGATAAACAATCAGTTTTACCAAGTACTTCAGTTATAGTAAGTTTATATGATACCAACAGCCAAGAAGTTGGTCAGCAAACTCTAAAAACCAATGAATACGGTTCTTTTGCGGGTGAATTTATGCTACCCAATAATGGATTAACAGGTAATTATAGCTTACGCGTAAATTCATCCGAGGTGAACATAAGTGGGTACAGCAGTTTTTCAGTTGAAGAATATAAAAGGCCAAAATTTGAAGCTACCTTTAATCCTATAACAGAAACCTATAAAGTAAATGATGTCATAAGTGTTAGTGGAAAAGCAATTGCCTATGCAGGAAGCAATATAACCGACGCCAATGTAACCTATCGCGTAAAACGTGTAGTTTATTTTCCAAGATGGTATTATTGGTATCGTCCTTATTTTAACGCTACACCCCAAGAAATAACCTTCGGAGAAACAACTACAGATGCTAGTGGTAGCTTTAAAATAGACTTTACCGCGATTCCTGATACCAGTGCCTCAGCGATAAATTTACCTACGTTTAGCTATGAAATTACCGCCGATGTAACGGATATTAATGGAGAAACCCACAGTGCAACTGCTACAGTAAATATTGGTTATCATGCTTTAACTGCCAATATTGAAGTGGCAAGTACTATTGATAAAAATAATTCTGAGCAACAAAAGTTAAGAATTGGCACCTACAACTTAAACGGACAATTTGTTCCAACCAAAGGAACACTTAAAGTGTATAAATTAAAAGCTCCAGATTTTGTATTGAGACCAAGACCTTGGGCTGCACCTGATTATGATAGTTTTACTAAAGAAAAGTTTAAAGATTTATTTCCTCACGATGCTTTTAAAAATGAACAAGATAGCAACCAATGGGATAAAGAGAAATTAGTCTGGGAAACCACTTTTGACACTGAAAAATCAAAAGAAGTGAACTTGCCTGATCTTAAAAAATGGACTTCTGGCAAATACATCATCGAACTAGAAACAAAGGATAAATTTGGTCAAATTGTAGAAGATAAGGCGCAAACGAGTTTGTTTAGTGACAGTGATAAATTTCCGGCGGATAATGAATTATTTACCATTACTACAGATAAAACGGATTATAAAATTGGTGATAAAGTAAAATTGAAATTAAGTACTGCTGCAAAAGACCTCATAGTAACATTTTCGATTGAGAAAGACAGAAAGATAATAGATACTAAAATCATTAAATTATCTCGTAACTCTGAAACGATTACGATTCCCGTAAACCAAGAAGATGTAGGAGGTTTTGCCGTAAATTATAGTTTTTCTGCTTTTAATTATTTTCAGTCCAATGCTCTGAGTATTGCTGTACCTTACCCTGCGACAGATTTAGAAATTGAAACCCTTACCTTTCGTGATAAGTTGCAACCGGGTACTGATGAAACTTGGTCGTTTAAAATAAAAGGGGCTAAAGGCGATAAAGTAGCGGCCGAACTTTTAGCAAGTATGTACGATGCTTCGCTAGACGCTTTTAAACCACACAATTGGAATTTTAATCCTCTATATCAACCAAATTATTACTCGAATCGCATAAGCAATGCCTATAATAGTTACGGCGTAAATAACTTTAATAATTACTGGAATTTTGGTGGTGGTTATTATTACAATGCTCAATATTACGATGCGTTTGATTGGTTTGGGTTGCAGTTTGGGTATAGCAGTTATGCCTATAGCAATGTTCGTGGTTCTGCAAAAAATGTGGATTATGCAATGTCATCAATGGTTATGGAAGATAGCGTTGAAATGGAAGTAGCAGATGTAGCTTTTGCTGGCGCTCCAGCTCCTGAAAGTAAACAAGAAAATATTCCTTTAAAAAATGACTCAAACAAAACCGAATCTAGGACTGATTTCGGCGATATACAAATCCGTAAAAACTTACAAGAAACCGCTTTTTTCTTTCCACGATTACAAACTGACAAAGAGGGCAACATTTCGTTTAGTTTTACCACACCAGAAGCTTTATCCAAATGGAAATTACAGTTAGTAGCGCATACTAAAAATTTAGAAAGTGCCACTAAAACTTTAGAAAGCGTTACGCAAAAAGAGTTGATGGTTACTCCAAACGTACCTCGTTTTTTACGAGAAGGTGATAAAATTATCATCAATACTAAAATTGCCAACCTTACAAAGAAAGTTTTAAAAGGTCAAGCCAAATTAGTTTTGATAGATGCCGTTACGAATAAGGAAATCAACTCATTAATTTCAGGAAACCAGCAAAAAGAATTTACTGTTGATGCTGCTGGAAACGCACAAGTTTCTTGGACATTAAACATTCCTGAAGGTTTACAAGCCATCCAATATAAAGTATTGGCTAAAGCGGGGGATTTTAGTGATGCAGAACAAAATGTTTTGCCCGTTATGACCAACAGAATGTTAGTCACAGAATCTTTACCTATGTGGGTGCGAAGCAATCAAACTAAAACTTTTAGTTTAGATAAGTTGAAGAAAAACACATCTTCAACACTAAGCAATCATCAAATAACTTTAGAAATCACCTCTAACCCAGCTTGGTACGCAGTTCAGGCACTACCTTATTTAATGGAATATCCGTACGAGTGCAATGAACAAACCTTTGCTCGGTACTACGCCAACAGTTTAGCTACGCATATTGCGAATAACAATCCTAGAATTCAAGAGGTTTTTAAGCAATGGGCAAATTCAGATGCAATATTGAGCAATCTTGAAAAAAACGAAGAATTAAAATCACTCTTAATTCAAGAAACGCCTTGGTTGCGTGATGCACAATCCGAAACAGAGCAGAAAAAACGTATTGCCTTGCTTTTCAATATAAATAAGATGAAAGCAGAACAAGCTACGGCCATGAACAAGTTACAGCAAAACCAGATGTCTTCAGGTGCTTGGGCTTGGTTTGCAGGCGGCAGAGAAAATCGATATATCACACAACATATTGTTACTGGTTTAGGACACTTAAAAAAATTGACTTCGACTGAAAAAACCACAGTGGCTTCGACTCCACTCAGCCTTCAGGATGACAGTCAAATGATTGAAAGTGCGATTTCTTATTTAGACGGTGAATTTGTAACCGAGTATCAGGAAATGAAAAAGTATGCTAAAAACCTAAATGATGATCATTTGAGTAATACACAAGTCCATTATTTATACATGCGAAGCTTTTTTAAAGACATCAAAACATCTAAAAAAGTAGATGAAATTACGGCCTATTATAAAGGCCAAGCTCAGAAATACTGGAAAAAAAGAAATTTATATACCCAAGGGATGTTGTCTTTAGTGTTACACCGAATGAATGATGTTAAAACAGCAAATGCGATTATAAAATCTTTAGATGAAAATAGTATTACGAGTGAAGAATTGGGCATGTATTGGAAAGAAAATACCAGTTCGTGGTATTGGTATCAAGCACCCATTGAAACACAAAGTTTATTGATTGAAGCCTTTTCTGAAATCGAAAAAGAGGTTACTACTATTGACAATTTAAAAATATGGTTGTTAAAAAATAAGCAAACTAACCAATGGAAAACTACTAAAGCAACTACTGAAGCTGTTTATGCGCTATTATTGCAAGGTAGCGACTGGTTGTCAGTTACCGATGCGGTTGAAGTATTGGTAGGTGGAGAAAAAATAAATCATGCTAAATTAGAGAATGTGAAGATAGAAGCTGGCACAGGCTATTACAAAACCTCTTGGAATAAAAACGAAATAACGCCAAAAATGGGCGACGTGCAAATCACTAAAAAAGGGAACGGCATTGCTTGGGGTGCATTATACTGGCAATATTTTGAAGATTTAGATAAAATTACCTCAGCGGAAACACCTTTGAAATTAAAGAAGAAATTATTTCTTAAAAAAAATACAGCCACAGGAGAACAAATCACAGAAATTACACCAAAAACAAAACTAAAAGTAGGTGATTTAGTTCGTATTCGGATTGAGTTACGGGCTGATCGTGATATGGAATTTATTCACATGAAAGATATGCGTGCTGCTGGTTTTGAGCCTATCAATGTACTATCTCGTTACAAATGGCAAGATGGTTTAGGCTACTATGAAAGCACAAAAGATGCCAGCACCAACTTCTTTTTTGATGATCTACCAAAAGGTGTTTATGTTTTTGAATACGATGTACGGGTAAATAACGCAGGAGATTTTAGCAACGGAATTACCACCATTCAAAGCATGTATGCCCCTGAGTTCAGCAGTCATAGTGAAGGGGTTAGGGTTCATATAACTACTGAGTAGATTGTTGAATGGTACTACCTGATGGGTAATTTGATATTTTAGGGTATAGCAATATTTCTATAGCTAACACCTTTCTAGGTCATATCGCCACCTATGTGGTTAAAGTAAAGCGGAAATAGCTCAAGCCCTTTCAGTGTTTACTAAACACGGCTACTGCCTACTTTTTTAAGCAAAACTATAAACTCATTTTATCTTTGAATATATAGGACTGTCTTCGAGACACCTCGACTTCTTCACCATTATTCATCATTAGTTTTAGTTTGCCATTGAACCAAGGAACTACATTTTTAATATGATTCATGTTGATGATTTGCTGTCTGTTTACCCTAAAAAAGTTTTCGTCAGGTAGCTTTTCCTCGACTTGATTTAAAGACTTATACAACATAGGTTTTTGATCTTGAAAATAAACTCTAGAATAATTTCCAACTATCTCAATGAGTAAAATATCTCCAATTTTTACCAACCAACACTTTTCGCCATCCTTTATAAAAATCTGACTCGTATTTGTTAATTTTTCAATGGTTGACGTGGGTTTCGACTCCTTATCCTTTACTGCACTTTCTAGTTTTGCTTTTACCTTCTCGATGGCCACACCAAAACGCTTATCGTTTATAGGTTTTAATAAGTAATCGAGCGCATTATATTCAAAAGATTTAATCGCGTATTCATCAAATGCTGTGGTAAAAACAGTAATGGGTACTTCATCTAGCATTTCTAACAGCTCGAAGCCATCCTTCTCGGGCATATTGATATCTAATAACAGTAAATCGGGTTTTGTAGTAGTGATCAATTCAAAACCTTCATCTACATTTTCAGCCTCACCCACCAAGATCAATTCGGGAAATTGTTTTAATAACTCTTTAATTTCGTTTCGTGCCAAACGAGAATCTTCAACAATAACTGTTTTTATAGTTTTCATAGGATAGGAATTTTTATCATGGCCAGCACATGACCTTCAATTTCATCTAAAGTAAACTCAGCTTTTACCCCGTAAAGTAATCGCAATCGTTGTTGTATGTTCTTTAAACCCAATTTAGTTGAATTTTCACTAATAGCCAAGTGACCTGTGTTGCGAACTTCGATATGCAACTGTTGGTTGGTAACACGGGTGCTTAGGCTAATGATGCCTCCATTCTTTAAATTGGCTATACCATGCTTAGCCGCATTTTCCACTAATAACTGAATAATCATAGGCGGAATTAAAACAGACAGGCTATTTTCATCGATATCTTTCTGATATTCTAAACGATCTTCCATCTGAATTTTAGCTAGGGCAATATAGTTATCGACCATTTCTAATTCTTCACTAAGCGCTATGGCATTAACCGTATTTTTTGATAAGGCATACTGTAACATTTCAGAAAGTTTAGTGATCATCTCTCGCGATTTCTCTACATCTTCAAGCATTAAACCTCTAATATTATTAAGGCTATTAAACATAAAATGAGGATTCACTTGCCCTTTCAAGGTATTTAACTGTGCTTCTTTCAACGTCGATTGCAGTTCTAAATTCTCTAGTCTATTTTTATTTATACTAATGATGAATTTGATACCCAAATAAATAATAGTCCATGCCAGTATGATGAAGGAAGTACTTATAAGGCTATACAAAAAAGACGAATTATCCTCAAACCATTGTATTTCTAGGGGCGTTTTTTGCCATAGTAGTTCATAAAAATAATCAGTAAAAATAAATAGGAAATAGTAGGTTGCCACACATATTATAAAGCTAAAAAATAATTTAATTAGATTTTTATTCTTGAAACTATTAAAATCTATATGCTGTTTCAAGTAATAGCGGTACCCACTTGTTGCAAGAATAGCTACCGCAGTTCCGGTGAAAAAAGAGTAGATCTTATAGGTATTTGTAAGTTCTGGAATAATGAATATCACAGAACTCAACATACTCCAACCCACGAGTTG
>JBGSQM010000011.1:0-10495 GCA_041738035.1 Cellulophaga sp. | reverse complement strand
TAAAATAAAAAGAAAATATTTACAATTATACCTCAATGAATTCATTTATAAGCTCAATAGAAGGTATTTTGGAGACAGAATGTTTGATAGACTAGTAATAGCAAGCATTACGACGACTGGAAGCTAAGCGGATATGCAATTTTTTTATTTTCGCGTTCTAATTGTTGACAAGTCCGTTTTCATCTATTAATACCCATTATGAATCCAAATAAGCCCAATAATTTGTTTCTATTGCGCCCATTTTTCAATAAAAAATAAAAACGTAGCTAATGCTATGCTTTGATTTTCTATTTCATCTGAACACAATATAATTCGGATTCTTTAGACCTATCTAAATTCATAATTGGTATAAACCATCTATTTGCTATATTTAGAATGTTTCCTTTTGCTATCAAAAGAAACCATTTGGAATTTTGCGGTATTTTAATTGTATGTTTTTAGTTTTAATTGATAAAAAAACTTGTTAATCAATAATTCTTGAATAACTTTCTGAGCTTTTTTTACTTTCTCTACTTTTATACTATTACGATAAGGGAAAACAAATGCACTTTTGTTTATTTTATAACTTTAAAATACAGTTTAGATGGAAACAATTTTAATAATAGATCGCTTAGAGAAATTATTAGTAAGTGAAAAGGAAGTTTTGACCTTCGATGAAACCTGTGATTATAAAGGAAATTTGACTAGATTCAAACCGGTCTTGTAAGTGTCATTTTTTTCAAGGGTTTGCGAGTTATAAAGACTTAGAGGTGGTTTAGTAAATACCTTTTTAATTGAATTAGATTACTTAAATATGATTCCAATCTCTGTGAGGATAGGTCCCGTAAGAACTTTATTTAGTCTTATTTACGGAACTTGGGGAGCTGCATACAAACGATAAGGGAAATGTACAATAGGAACAACCTATAAGCAGAATACTAATAGTGTATGTAGTGGGGGACTCATTGGTAGTAGTGATGAAGTTTCTGTAATGGAAATGGAGCAAAGGGATTAGCTTATTTGGAATATAGTTTACCAACTTGAAACAGGATGAGCTTATATTAGCTACAAATTAGAAGAGCCGTGCGAGGGGAGACTTTCAAGCACGCTTCTGTGAGAGGCTTAGGGTGAAATTCCCTTTGCCTACTCGATGCCGAGACCGTTATATGCCATTTTAAAAAAACTCGATAAACAATTAAACTAATAACAATGAAATATAAATTGATAATTTTGACAATTATGTTTTCCAAATTCGGATTTGGGCAAACTAATCAATTTGCAGAGGTTTTAAACTATTACAACTCTGATAAAAATTTCAACGGAGTTGCCCTTGTGGCAACCAATGGGGAAATTGAATATATTAATGGAATAGGAATAGGAAATAGACAATCGGGAACAACCATTAATTCCAAATCGAAATTTAAGATTGCGTCAATGACAAAAACATTTACCGCAGTTTTAATATTGCAACTTTTTGAAAAGAACAAATTAGATTTGAAAGCAAACTTTGGAAACTACTTTCCAACTTACAAAGGCGAGGCAAAAGATAAAGTTACAATCGAGCATTTACTAACTTATAGTTCACAAATAACTGCGGAATCAGAAGAATTTGAAATGTTACCTTATCAGTTATCTATGACAATTGATAGTTTTATAGATAAGTATTGTAGTGGTAAACTTATTGGAATTCCTGGAACTAAAAGTAATTATAGTAACACCGAATACATAATTTTACAAAAAATAATCGAGAATATTACGGAAAAATCGTTCGAAAAGGTTCTGGAAGAAAATATTTTGAATCCATTGAAAATGAAAAATACAAATATGCTAAAAAGTGAAGATATTATTTCTGGTTTGGTAAATTCATACACAATTAATGATAGTACAAAGGTTGTTTCATCTGACGTTCCTTACTTTATCGAGAATTTTTTTGGAGCAGGTGCAATGTACTCAACCGCCGAAGACCTTTTGACATTTGACTTTGCAATTTTTAATAATAAACTTCTCAATAAAACCAATTCAGAATTATTGATTAAACCAAACAAGGAACTCGACAATGTTGCGTTTGGGGTTTGGTATGCCAACGGTTACGGTACTTTTAACAGACCATTTATTTATCGAACGGGTGGAATTCAAGGTGCCTGCTCTAATTGGATACATACCATAGAAGACAAAAAGAGCATTATCGTATTGAACAATACAAACGGAACGAATCTTTACGAAATGTCAGAAAATCTATATTTGGCAAGCAAGGGACAAAAACCCAATATACCAGAAACCATAAAAAATGAACCTTTAAAAAGTTTTGACAAAGATAACATCAAAGGAACTTGGCTTATTGACTTACGACCATCACCAATTAGCGAACCTTATCTTAAAAACTTTATAATTAACCCAACTGAAGGAGAAGAATTTAGCGGAGAATTTTACGGCACTGAATTTTCAACAGGGATTTTTAATACCGATTGGGAAAATTTATATTTTGCGTTTACGACAAAAGACAAAACAAGTACATATTTTCATTCAGGATATATAAGCGAAAATAAAATTTATGGTGTTTCGTACAGTGAGGAAAGAAAATTTACATCACATTGGACTGGAACAAAAAAATAAAAAAACGGCATCTACTAACCGTTGTAGACAGTTTGGGTGGACACTCATCAAGCGCAAAACCTGTTTACACTAAAATATTAATCAGTTAAAAATATGTTATTTGAATTCGGGTTTTATTCTTCTTTACTTTTAATTACTTTTTCACAAGGAATATTATATACTGTTTTATTAGCTATTAAAGGGTTTAAAACAGAAAATAAACCCAATTATTGGCTGGCATTTTTTATCTTTTTATGTTCGTTATTTGTCGCTCCTTGGATGTTAGGCTTTGCAGGTTGGTATGATAATCAACCGTACCGAGATGTTCTTTTTTATACGCCATTTCAACATGTTTTATTAATAGGTCCTGTTATTTTTTTTTATACACAATCTTTGTTAAATCCGAGTTTTATCTTTTCCAAAAAGAGATTTTTACATTTTATTCCTGGTATTTTTTATCTAATTTATATTTTTTCCATCTGGATTTATGACCAATTTATTTTTGGAAATTATTATTTCTATGAAAACGGAATGGATAAGGACTTTGACGATTGGTATCAAAAAATGGGGTTAATTTCGATGCTCATTTATTTTATTTTGAGTATTCGCTATTATAATTTTTACAAAAAATTTATTTACCAAGTTACTAGTTATGCCGATAGTATTCTTTTTAAGTGGATTAAAACCTATTTAATTGCATTTTTGATAATGTTAATTTTGCCGATATTCTTTGAAATTTTAGGATTGTTATATCCTGAATTGAAATCATTTCAAGGCAGTTGGTGGTTTTTTCTGCTTTTTTCATTAATAATGTATTATATCGCAATTATAGGTTACTCTAATCCTGTGAATGCAACTATTTCTTTCCAATTTTCAGAAAGTACAAATCAAATTTATTTATTATCAGAAAATAAGAATCTTTATGATGACGAAATGATTATTGATATAAGTCATCAAATAATTGTAGAAAATAATTCTGCGGAAATTGATTTATGGAAAAGCAAAATAGAAACCTTTTTTCAAGAATATAAATTGTACAATAATCCAGAATTAACATTGTTGGACGTTGCCAAAGAATTAGAAACCAATGTTTCTATAATTTCAAAAACAATAAATCAAGGGTTTAAAATGAACTTTAATGATTTTGTAAATAACTACAGAATTGAAGAGGTAAAAAAAGCATTTGATAAGGGCGAACACAAGAAATCGACCCTACTCGGAATTGCTTTTAATTGTGGATTTAATTCGAAATCAACTTTTAATCGTGCTTTCAAAAAAAACACAGGTTTTTCTCCTAAAGAGTATTTAGACAAAGTATAATCCTCTTATTTTCAATACTTCGCGAAAAATAAAAACTACGTCTCAAATCATAATTTGAAGCGATTGATGATGATTTATAACGCAATTTTGTGCTGTTATTAATCATTAAAACTTTTTTATTATGAAATCTACAATTCACAAAATCAGAAAAAACAGAATTAAAATATTGAGTAAAAAAATTATCTCATCAATCGCAGTAGGATTACTTTTTGCTTCTTGCAGTGTTTTTAGTTCCTTAAATTCAAATACTTCTATCAAACCTAATGACAGTTTTTATTTAGGCAATAATCCGCACGGAAAATTTAAGGTAACGCTAAAAAACGTTTCTAACCATCCAATCGACATTTATTTTGCACCCATTGATGGCGGAACTTATTCCAGAGAAACTTTACAAATTAATCAAGTTGTAACGACAAAAGTTCCCAAAAATACCGCAATCGTAATCGAAAACAAATCCGACCAATACGCATCAGTAAATATAAATGCTACAGGCGATTTAAACCTAGCGATGAATTATAAAAAATAGTTTCAATCATCAATTAAATTGAATCAATTTCAATCACAAAAATCAACTTCAAAAAACAATAAAAATGACAAAATTAATTATCGTAATTGTCCTGACATTAACGTCAACTTATGCAACCGCACAACTAAAAGGTTCTGGAAAAACAGTAACCAAAAACTATGACTACAAAAACTTCGACAAGTTAACTTTTGAAGGTTTTAATGATGACGTTCAAATTCAGATTGGGAATAAATTTAACATTGAAATAACTTCAAAAGAAGAAAATGAAACAAATATTCAATTTAAATACAATAAAGAAGAAGGTGAGTTAATATTAAACGTAGAGCCAAAAACCGGAAAAGAATTGTACGATGAAACAGATACTCATAAGATAAAAATTATTTTGCCAGAGATTTCAGTTGTTAAAAATTTTGGAAATAGTGACATAACGATTAACGGTATCGTTGGAAGGTATTTTAGAGCTGAATCCAATAGTAATGGAAGTGTAATATGTCAAGGTGCAATAGATTTTCTGGATATCGATAAAATTGGCGATGGTAATGTAGATGCTAAAAAATTGATTGCCAAAAAAGCCAAAATCAGAAACTATGGAAATGGAGATGTGGTAGTAAATGTTTCTGAAGAATTAACAGCAAAAGCAACTGGAAATGGAAGAACTGTCAATTATGGAAAAGCAAAATTTGATGCACAATCTTCCAAATCTGGTGATGCAGATTTTATAAATAAATTCTAGTTTCAATTAAAATAAAAAAATCATGAAAATACTACACAAAATCATCCAGCCAATAATTTTACCACATTGGCGGCAAGATTTATTTTTAATTATTCCGCGAATTATCTGCGGATATTTATTGGCTTTTAACTTTGGTTCAGCTAAATTCGGAATGCCGTGGTCGCCATTAGATAATAATCTAGGACTTTTTGAAGTTGCATTTTGGTTTCCAAATGATGTGGCAGAATATGGTGGTATTTTTTCGGTATTTTCCAGATTTTTTGCTTGGATAGGCGCTTTTAGCGAAGCCGTTGGCGGTTTGTTTTTGCTCATTGGATTTCAAACCAGAATTGCGTCGTTTTTAATTGTCGCAACCATGTTAGTTGCTATTTTTTTGCAACATGCTGGAAAGGATTTATGGATGCAATTACCAGCTATGGGTTTTTTATGGATTGCCATGTTTTATTTAATTTTAGGTTCAGGACGTTTTGGCTTCGATTATTTAGTAACAAGAAAAAAAGTAACGATATGAGAGTATTTATAAATCTTGCTATGTTAATTAGTTTAATTTTACTATCCAGTTGCGTTCAAAAATCATACAAACGAACTATAGTTTTTACATTGGATGTTTCACAAGTGAATAATATAAAAAAAGTCGGAATTCGTGGTGAAAAACCGTTAAATTGGGATAACGATTTAGAATTGACAAAAATAAAAGACAGTTTTTACAAAGCAACTGTAACTTTTGATACAGGTTATAAATTTGTTGAATGTAAATTTACCGTGAATGAAGAATTCGAATTGCAAAATCAAGATAATAGACGTATTGATTTTAATGAAATAAGGGACACTACTTTTTATAAGGCAAGTTTTAATTCATTAAAATAAGTCAAGATTTAATATTTGGGTGAATAAAACATAAATAGTTATTAAAAAGCCTGCCTACAATCTAGTAGACGGCTCCGACAAAAATAACCGGAGTGTGCTTCTCACACCACCGTACGTGCGGGTCTCGCATGCGGCGGTTCGTAAATCATCACAGTAGTTGCTTTTTTCACCAACTAAGGCTATCTTTTACTTTAGGTATAGGCTATACTCCAAGGAGTATTCCTATTCTAATTTCAAATAAATTTACATTCAGTCCTTCGTTGGGCGTAAGACCTCGGATTTATCCATCCGCTCGTTTCCAAAAACTAATATGACCTCTACTGACTTCTCTACATAATCAATTCGTAGTTGTAGAGACCTCCTAAGAGCCTGCCCCGATTTTTTTTGGGGTAATGGCATCTTCTTTCACTCAATTCCTGCTGTATCTGCATAATTGTCCTTTGGTATTTTTAGGATGTTTCAATGATGCGATGCACTGAGCTTGCTTACCCAAGTAAATATGCCTCTGTATACGGTTCCTGCTTGGTCTATCCTGAGCGTAGTCGAAGGGTCAGTACCGGGTTTTGTAGTCTCGCTTCCTTTAGTTCTAACCTCGCGGTTAACAACCTTGCGACTTACTAATGGTTCAAAGCGTTACCCCTGCCCATAAGGGACTTGCACCCTCTAGATTAATTATTTACCTTTCGGTAAAGTAAAAGATGCCCATGCTGGGCACACACACCATGTATAATTAATTGCTATTTTTAACTAAACCAAAGTTAGTTGCTTGTTTGCTAGCTTCTGATTTTCCTTCGGAAAATCCTCGCATACAAACCCACAACTATTCTTATACATAAACGTTAGCCACATTAAAAAAAGAACTTCACAGCTCAAACTACATTTCTAAAACTAATTATTAAATACTAATTATCAATTAGTTAAGCCTTTGTACAAAATAAAAGAATACATTGCTATACTATGTGCTATTATTTTACATATCTTTGCATAGTATAACAATGTATTAAAATAAAACAATATATTTTGGAAAACGAATTTATAAACAAGTGGAAATCACAAGTCAAGAAAGGGACTCTCTCCTTCATTGTCCTAAATGCCATAAGCAAGAAAGAGCTTTATGGCTATGAGCTTATTGAAATTATAAAGAAAACTACCGCAATTGAAATTGCAGAAGGCACTTTATATCCTTTAATGAATCGACTGAAAAAAGAAGGATTAGCCACCTCTAAATGGGTGGAACAAGAATCTGGAATACCAAGAAAATACTATGTACTGACAGAAGAAGGGAAATCTACCTTACAGCATATGCGTAACTACTGGGAGGAATTAGAATTATCAATTAAAAAAATCACAAATCATGGAATTTAAAGAAATACAATTTAAGGATAGTAACACTCAACGCGTATATAACAATTATATTAAGAACATTAAAAATGTAACCAAGCCTTTGTCTAAAATAGACTCTCAAGAGATCTTAATGGAATTTAATAGTCATATTTATGAAAGTATGCAAAGTAAAAAATCTAAATCAGAACTAGACACTCTACTAAATGCCATAGATAAATTAGGTTCTCCAGAAGAAATATTAAAACCGTTAATTGCTGATAAAATGATGGATAAAGCCACAAAGTCCTTTAATCCGCTTCACATTTTACAAGCTCTAACTTTAAATATAACTAATGGGATAAGCTATATAATTTTTGCAGTTCTATACCTCTTTTTGGGTTCTTTCATCTTTTTAATATTTGCAAAAATTTTCAAAGGAAATCAAATAGGTATGTTCTTTAAAGACGGAAGTTTTAAACTCTTAGGATTAACCTCAAATACAAATGGCTATGAAGAAGTTTTAGGCAATTGGTTTATAACTGTTATGCTATTAACAACAGCGGTTCTATACTTTATTATTACACTTTTATTAAAATTAAAAAGAACAATCAATAAAAAATAATTATCATGAAAACAGTACTTTTAGCAATTGCATTATTGGCTAGCCAAACTATTTTTTCGCAAGAAATAGTGATTACACCTGAGAAAAAGGAAAAAATCAAAACCTACATTAAACATTTTGAAGACAACAACCAACTCATGGGTACAGTCTGTATTTTTCAAAACGGACAAGAGGTTGTAAATGAAACATTCGGAGAAAAGAATATCACAACTAATGCTTTAGCAGAAAGAAAATATACTATCGGGTCTATCACTAAACTATTTGTTACTGTCTTGTTTGCCAAACTTGAAGAGGAAAAAAAAATAAGTTTTGAAGAAAATTTGAGCAACTATTTTTCTGAAATACCTAATGCAAACAAGATTGCAATCAGACAGATGCTAAATCATACGAGCGGACTTAAAGATTATGTTTCAAAAGCAGATAGTTTACACTTTTGGTTGAAAGAACCTCGTAGCACAAAAGAAATTATGGAAGAAATCGTATCACAAGGAGTAGCTTTTGAGCCAGGAGATTCTTTAAGTTACTCAAATTCTGCCTATTATTTATTAGGACGAATCTTAGAAAAAAAGTACCAAAAGTCTTTCTCTCAAATTCTTACAGATGAAATTACCACGCCACTACATTTAAAAAATACTTTTGCAATCACTGAAGACTCTAAGCAACATAACATTGCAAAATCCTATGAACAGAAAAGGGGGAAATGGGAAGAAATGGAAGAATTTTATTTCCCAAATGCTTTTAGTGCAGGTAGTATTGCTTCCACAGCTTTTGACATGAACACATTGCTATGTAACTTGTTTACCCATAAAATTATAAAAGAAAAAACCCTTCAAGCTATGTTGCCTAAAGAAGATAATTGGTTTGGCTTGGGAATGATGAAAGTTCCATTTTATGAGTACATTGGTTATGGTCATGGCGGAGACACCTATGGTACACACTCTGTGGCAAGCTATAACACAGAAAATAAACTTGCTATAACCTATATTATAAATGGAGAAAATTATCCAACTAATAATTTTGCAATTGGCTTATTGAGTATTATTTACGATAAAGAATATACACTCCCTGAATTCAAAAAATATTTAGCTGATAGAAAATATTTTGAACTTTATGAAGGAATATATGGAGCCGAGGGATTCCCTATGAGTATCAAAATTTATACTGAAGAAGAAGAATTAAAAGCAGAAGGAAAAGGGCAACCTTCATTTACGTTAACTCCAATAGAGAAACATGTCTTTGAATTTACTAAAGCAGGATTAGAAATTGAGTTTAAACCATTGGAAAATATATTTATTTTAAAACAAGCTGGACAAATTTTTGAACTAAAAAAACAATAAACGGTGTACAACAAGGTAATTTAAACTATGTGACTTAACGAACATTTAAAAAAACAATGTATCAAGAAATAAAACCATCAAAAGGACTTGACGAATTAATTGACTCTTTTTGGATTTTCTCGAAAAACAAAGCGAGTGAGAATTTCAAAGTATTACCTGACACTTGTGCGGATTTGGTTTTTGACCTTAACCAAAGCAAAGGATTTTTGTCGGGAGTTATGACAAATTATCAAAGAATGGAATTAGCGATAGAATCGAATTTAATCGGAATTCGCTTCAAAACCGAAAAGTTTGGCTCTTTATCCAAAATACCGCTTAACGAAACCAAAAACTTACGGGTTGAATTATCACAAATATTCCCAACAAAAAACCTTATCAGGTTAAGTCAGCTAAATGAATTAGAAACCATTACAGACAAAGTAAACTTTCTCGAAAATTTTATAGAGACTTTGTTTAAAGAAAATTACGAAAGACAAGACCAAATAATTTTGTCGGTTGCAAAAAATATAAGGATTTTGAACGGAAATGTAAATATTGGAGATTTAGCAAAATCACATCATATAAGTTTAAGGCAATTGGAAAGGCGTTTCAAAAATTATATTGGTTTGACCCTAAAGGAATTTTCAAATATTGTGCGGTTCAATAATGCAAAGAAATCAATAGCAACTTCCACAAAAACAAGCCTTTTGGAAATAGCATTCGATATGGGATTTTTTGACCATTCTCATATGACTAATGAATTCAAGCGGATTTCAGGCGAAAATCCGAGTTGTTTTAGGTAATGTCGTTTTTTTACAAAGCATTGTTTTATTAGTCGAGTAACTTTGTAACAAAAACAACGATATGAAAATTTGGCTTTTATCTATTGGTTTAGTCTTACTAATTTCTTGCAAAAGTAAAGGTGACGAAACAGAAAAAAAAGTCGCTAAAATTCAACAAGCTAAAACAAAAAAAATGGATATTCAATACGCATACACAATCCTTTACGTTTCGGATGTACCAAAAACAATGGAGTTCTACAAAAAAGCATTTGGCTTTGAGCAAAAGTTCTTGACACCAGAAAACGATTATGGGGAAATTATTTCGGGAACTACTACAATCGCATTTGCGAATATTGAACTTGGAAATTCTAACTTTAAAAAAGGATTTGCTGAGAGTAAATTAAGCGAAAAACCTTTTGGAATTGAATTAGCATT
>JBGSQM010000220.1:0-7829 GCA_041738035.1 Cellulophaga sp. | reverse complement strand
TTAATATTGCCTTTGTAAATGAATTGGCAAAGATCTTTAATTTAATGGATATTGATACACATGCTGTTTTAGAAGCAGCGGGTACCAAATGGAATTTTCTACCATTTAAACCAGGCTTAGTGGGCGGTCATTGTATTGGCGTTGACCCCTATTATTTGGCACAACGTGCCCAAGAGTTTGGCTACCACCCTGAAATAATTTTAGCTGGCCGACGTTTAAATGACAGTATGGGTGGCTATGTAGCCTCGGAAGTGATAAAATTAATGGTGCAAGAAGATATTAAAATAAAAAATGCCAAGATTTTGGTCTTGGGCATCACCTTTAAAGAAAACTGTCCCGATGTACGCAATACCCGTGCCGTAGATGTGATTCGTAATTTAAGCAGTTTTGGTACACAAGTAAGTATTTATGACCCTTGGGCAAGCCCAGAAGAAGTAATGCATGAATACCAATTACAAACGAGTAAAACCTTGCCGACGGAAAAATTTGATGCCGTTGTATTGACGGTAGCGCATAAGGAGTTTTTAAAACTAGATTTAAAACATTTATTGGCACCTAATGGTATTTTGTATGATGTAAAAGGCATTATAGCACTAGACCAAGTGCACGGAAGATTATAAAATATAGCTTTAATTTTAGTAATACCACAATAATATTTTGAGCCAATTAAAAAAAGGAGCATTCCTAAATTACGCCACGATTTTTTTAACCAATGTGGTGGGTATCTTATTGACTCCTTTTATTTTAAGTCATATAGGATCTTCCGAATACGGAATTTACATCACCATTGGGGCGCTTGTAGGTACCATTTCATTATTAGATTTTGGATTAAACAACACTATTGTTCGTTTTGTAGCGAAGTATAGAGCTGAAAAAGATAAAGAAGGAGAGGAAAATTTTTTAGCCGTCACCATGCGGATCTTTTTTATGATTGCCGCTGTAATTCTTGTTTTAGGTATTGTATTTTATTATATTTTTATTGATACTTATTTTACTAAAATGAATGCAGAGGAAATTAAAATTGCCAAAACAATTTTTGTTATCCTGATTTTCAATCTTTCTATAAGCCTTCCCGGAGCAGCATTTACAGGTATATGCTACGGTTACGAATCTTTCGTATTTCCTAAAACCTTAAATATTATTCGGTATGTATCCCGATCATTGACTGTAGTTGCTATTTTAACTTTGGGAGGAAAAGCAATAGCGCTAGTGATTATTGACACTGTTTTTAACGTGCTGATCATAATTACCACCTTAGTTTTTGTATTCAAAAAACTTAAAGTAAAAATTCGGCTGCACGAATTCTCTTTTACATTTGTTAAACAAATTTTTAGTTATTCGGGTTGGATTTTTGTTTTTGCCTTAGTAGGTATTTTTCAATGGCAGGCAGGTCATTGGGTTTTGGGTAGAATTAGTGTTACTGAAGTACTTACTATCTATGGTATTGGTATTACCCTCGGATCATACTATGGAGCATTTTCAACGGCCATTTCAGGTGTTTTTTTGCCAAGAGCTACCCAAATGTCGGTGGCAAACGCTACTGGAGAAGAATTAACAAGTATGATGATCAAAATTGGGCGCTTATCGCTTATTGTTTTAATGTTCATTTTTGGCGGCTTTTTATTGTTTGGCTTACAATTTGTAAATCTTTGGGTGGGTAATGAATTAGGGGAAGAAGGGAGCTACCAATCGTGGGTGATTGCTCTAATGATAATGATTGCCTACACACTGCCCTTGGTACAAGGCTTTGGTAATTCTATATTAGAAGCGAAAAGTAAATTAGCCTTCAAAGCCATATTATACCTTTCTTTTATGATTTTAGGAACTATTTTAGGTGGTTACTTAGCAGGTAATTTTGGTGCTATCGGCATGATGTCTGGTTCTATTATTGGTTGGATGATTGTTCAAAATGTGATGAACTTTTACTATCACAATACAATAGGACTAAATATGATTCGTTTTTTTAAAGAACTAGTACACAAAATTATCATTGTTGTACTCATTTGTTTTAGTTTGGGCTATTTCATCAATAGTTGGATTTCTGGCGAAGGATGGCTTAATTTTATACTAAAAGGGGCACTTTATACCCTTATTTACTCTATTTTAACTTACTTTATAGGCACTAACGCTTTTGAGAAACAACTATTTAAAGATGCTTTTAAACCTGTTTTAAAAAGATTTAAAAAAATATGATAAAACTTAATTCCATTAATTATTCTGATAACGGAAGAAAAATTACTTACGATTATTCTTTTAGTGCTGGCACTCAGAAATACTTTGCAAAAAATAATCCCTATTACTGTGTGTATGATTCAGATGTGAGTCTAGTTCCCAAAAGTATTAGTGTGATACCGTTTTTATCGAATACTATTACTATTGCTTGGTTTGCTGGTTTTGATATTGAAGTAGATGAAGTGGATGAAGACTATTTTAAGGCACTACTAGCCCTGAAAGAAGTGTTTAAAAAATGGTACCCGACTTTAATATTAAAAGGAGGGCTAAAAGCAAAAAAACAAATAAAAAATAGTATCGAAGGCAGTAAAAAGGCCATGCTTTTTAGCGGCGGTGTTGATGCCTTTGCTACCTATTTTAGAAATTATGAAGCAAAACCAGATTTAATTACCATTCACGGGCCAGATATTGAAATTAATGACCTAGAGCAATGGAACGATTTAAAAAGGTATATTGAAGAGGAACCTGTATTAGCGGGCAATATCAAAAATTTTATCACCTCAAACGTTCGTGATTTTTATTCGTATCGGGTACTACTATTAACAGATGATATGGGTTGGTGGGGTAAAATACAGCATGGTATTGCTCTTTTAGGCGTAACGGCACCAATAGCCTATAAAAACAAATACGGTGAAATTGCTATTGCCTCGTCGTACACGAAAGATATTGATATTCAATGGGGATCAACCCCAGAAACGGATGAGAAAATAACTTGGGCAGGACTTACCATAAAACACGATGGTTATGAACTGAAACGGCAAGACAAAGTAGACCTGATTGCTAATTTTGTAGCAAACACCAAAAAAAACTTGCGTTTAAGAGTCTGTTATTCCGAACTGCGTGAAGAATTTAATTGTAGCAACTGTGAAAAGTGTTTTAGAACCATTTTAGGGCTCGTTTTAGCCGGGCAAAACCCAAATGAATTTGGATTTAAAGTAGACCAACAATTTTATGACAAAATGTTCCATATCATTGGGCAAGGCAGTGCTAGTAAGGGTATGAACTATTTTTGGTGGGAGCTCTCCCAAAAAGCCAAAACATCAACTTCGCCCTTTATTTTTGAAGATGAAATCTTTGAAAAAGACCAAATTAAAAAAATAGCACTTAGAGAAATTGATACTACTTATGTTGAAATTTTAGGCAAAAAAGGAAAGAAAAAAAGAAAACTAAAATATATTCTAAGGCATAAATTTGCACCCTTATATAGTTTATATAAGCGTATGAGATATTAAACATAACCTAGAAAACCAGTAAAGAATTATGAAGTACGGATTACTTTCTTACGACGAAAATAAACGCTTTTTTAATGTAGGCGATAATATTCAAAGTTTAGCAGCCAAACAATTTTTACCACAAGTTGATACGTACGTTAACCGTGAGCGACTTGCTGAATACGAGGGCGAAGAGTTAAAATTAATTATGAATGGATGGTTTACCCATAATATACACAATTGGGTACCCTCCGACAAAATAGACCCAATATTTGTTTCTTTTCACATGAACAACACGGCTGCACCATTTATGCTTAGCAAAAATGGAATAGCCTATTTAAAAAAACACGAACCTATAGGTTGTAGGGATCAGTTTACAGCAGATACTTTGAATGAAAAAGGTATTATTGCCTATTTTTCAGGCTGTTTAACGCTTACCTTAGATTCCTATAAAGTGCATGATCATGAACGAGGTGATGATATTTATATTGTTGATCCCTTATACAGCTACCCAAGACCTGAAAAAACATTTTACAATGCCAAACACACCTTAAAAAATGTGTTAAATGGAACAGCTTTTCAATTAGGTAAGAAACAAAAACACCTGAAAAATTTTATCAGTGATGATGTGCTTAACTCAGCACAGTTTATCAATCAAGAACCTCCTGCAAATACCTATACGGATAAAGAAAAATTTGCTATGGCTGAAGACTTATTGCATAAATACGCAAAAGCAAAATTGGTAATCACCTCAAGAATACATTGTGCACTGCCTTGCTTAGCAATGGGAACTCCAGTTATTTTTGTAAATGGTTTTGATAGCTTTGTTGATTCTTGTAGGTTTGATGGAATCTTAGAATTATTTAATAGAATAGACATTGACAGTGCAACAGGAAATTTTATAGCTAATTTTCCATTAGAAGGTAAGATAAGCAAAGATATTGGTATTAAAAATCTTGAAAAACATCACGATATTGCCAATGCACTTAAAACCCAAGTGAATAGTAAAATAATCAACTAATTGCTATGAAACTTGTTTATTTAACAAATCACATTAGTGGGCCAGGAGGTCTTGAAAGGGTAATTTCTCTTAAGGCTAACTATTTAGTACGACATTTTGATTATGAAATTCATATAATCTCCTTAAATGAACCAAATCCCGATCCTTTTTATGAATTTGATAAAAATATTTTTTTTCATAATGTAGATGTCACGGGTAATCCACTTTCTTATATTTTTAAATATATAACCAAAATAAAAAAACACATTAAACAAATTAATCCAGATGTAATAGCTGTTTGTGATGATGGGCTAAAAGGCTTCTTTACCCCCGTAATAGTTAACAAGCCTTGTCCCATGATTTATGAAAGGCATGTCTCCAGAAAAATAGCTGTGCAAACTGAGAATCAAAATATTATTTCAAAACTATTTACGAAGTTCCAATTTGCTTTAATGGATCTATTAGGAAAAAAATATGACTGTTTTGTGGTTTTAACTGATGGTAATTTAAAAGAATGGAAATTTAAAAATATAAAAGTCATTCCTAATCCCCTTAGTTTTTACCCAAAAGAACAGAGTACACTATTAAATAAAAATGTACTTGCCGTTGGTAAGCATGGTTTTCAAAAAGGTTATGATCGCCTGCTTAAAAGTTGGCAACTGGTTCATGAAATTCATCCTGATTGGGTACTAAATATTTATGGTACCATTCACGAACGTGCTAATTTAAAACAACTGAGCCTCGATTTGAATATTTCGAATTCCGTCAACTTTTATGCACCTGTAAAAAATATTGCAGAAAAGTATCGCGAAAGTTCTATTTACGTGATGTCTTCGCGCTATGAAGGTTTTGGAATGGTATTGACAGAAGCCATGGCTTATGGAGTGCCTTGCATTTCTTTTGATTGTCCGCATGGTCCTGCGGATATTATTAACGATGGTAATGACGGAATTTTGGTGGCCAATGGAGATATTCAAGGTTTAAGTAGAGCGTTAATTCAATTGATAGAAGATCCAGTACAAAGAAAAAAAATGGGAGGCTTAGCACGAGAAAATGTAAAGCGATTTGCCATCGAAAATATTGCTATGGAATGGGATAAGTTATTTACTTCATTAAGCGCAATAAAATGAAAAAAATAGTTATTTTAACCGATTCTATAAATAAAATAGGAGGAATTGAGAGTTTAATTCATCTTAAAGCTAATTATTGGTCAAAAGTTAAAAACTATAAGGTAACTATTATAACGACCGAACAGCAAGGAAAAAAATCACTTTTTGAAATGGATAAGAATATAGCCTTGGTAGATTTAGGGATATCCTACGACAGAGCATCAAGCTATTTTGGTTTTAAAAATTTACCTAAGATTCTTAAAAATTTTTATCGATTACAAAAAAAAATTAATAAAATAAAACCTGATTTAATTATTATTGCAAACCACATCCCAGTAACCTTCTTTTTTCCATTTTTAAGAACTAATGCTAAAATTGTTAAAGAATTTCATTTCTCAAAATTCTATTATGCAAAAGCAAAAAAAAGCTTATTTAAAAAATTTGAAACTTATTTAGAATCAAAATTAGATTTTAGTGTAGTTTTGAGTGAGGAAGAAAAACAGTTTTATACAACTGACAGTATTGTTGTAATTCCCAATCCAATCCCTGAAATTCAAAATGAAATAAAGTTTACCGCTAGAGAAAATATTGCCATGGCGGCGGGAAGACTAGCACCAGTAAAAAGATTTGACATATTGATTGATATTTGGGAAAAATTTGTGGCTGCTAACCCAAACAGTGATTGGAAATTACAGATTTATGGTGATGGGGATACTGACTATGTCGATGGTTTAAGGCAAATGATAGAAACTAAAAAATTAAATGATTACGTGTTTTTAATGGGGGCTGTTACTAATATTAATAAAATTATGGAGACTGCTGGTCTGTATTTAATGACTTCTGCACAAGAATGTTTTCCCATGGTTCTATTGGAAGCACAAGCTACAGGTTTGCCTATTATTTCATTTGATTGCCCTACGGGACCAAGAAATATCATAAATAACAATGATAATGGAATATTGGTCGAAAATGACAATCAAGAGGCTTTTGTCTCCGAACTACAAAAATTTACCACAAATGAAGAAGCTAGAACAGTACTAGCCAAAAACGGAATTTTAAATGTTCAAAAATATACCTTAGAGAACATAATGGCGATCTGGGATCGTGAAATAATTGACAACTGAAAATGCAGGCAATACTAAAGTTATTATATCAACTTTTATTTATTCCACATTGGTTACTATTTGTGAATTGTAAAAATAAAACACTAATAATAGAAGATCTATATAATAAAAATCAAAAAAGAAATTCGGCCTTTACGATTGCTTTTGATCTTATAGGGTTATTAGCAGAAAACAAGTATTTTAGGACCCTTTTTTATTTTCGAACACGAGGTACAACCAGTAAAATACTTCGCGTTTTTTATCCTATGGACAAGCGATTAACAATTGACGTCAATACAAAGCTAGGTGGCGGGGTTATTTTAGCGCACCCGTATAGTACCATTATAAATGCTAAAGAAATTGGTAAAAATCTATATATAAACCAATTGGTTACCATAGGCGAAAGCAATGGTTTGTTGCCCACAATAGGCGATAATGTAAAATTATACACCAATTGCACCATCCTAGGAGGTATTACTATTGGTAACAACGTGATAGTAGGTGCAGGTAGCGTTGTGGTGAAAAGTATTCCTGACAATTGTGTGGTTGTGGGCAACCCTGCAAGAATTATAAAACAAAACAGTTAAGTTTAAATTAATCTGAAATGAACACTCTTATTTCTCTAGAAAATTATTATGATGTATTTATTTACTTCTGCTTTTTTCTGGTACTGTTAAACCTAATGCATGCCTATACTTTGACCCTTAATAATCCAAAAAACCTTCGGTTTCTTAGATCAGCTGGTGTCATCCTTCTTGTTTTGGTTATATTATATGTTGGCTTACGGCCAGTTAGTGGCAAATACTTTGGAGATATGAGTACGTATTACAGATATTTTTTAAATTATCAACAAGGCATGGATGTTGTGACCAACCAAGACAAACTTTTCCATTACTATATAAAATTCTTGTCATATTTTCTTGGTGTTCACGGTTTTTTTTTGATCACGATGGCATTATATACAGTTCCAATGTTTCTAGTAGCTAAACGATTTTTTAAAGATTATTGGTTTTATGCTTTCTTGATGTTTGTGGTATCGTTTCCTTTTTTTTCGTATGGCACCAACGGTATTAGAAATGGGCTAGCAACTTCTATGTTTTTATGGGGTTTATATTATAAAGATAAAAAAATACTCATGGGCGTTTTTTTTATTCTAGCTACCCTATTTCATAAA
>JBGSQM010000187.1:0-19677 GCA_041738035.1 Cellulophaga sp. | reverse complement strand
ATAGATATAACCCTGGTCCGAAAACGTTCCTGTATTAGTGTAAACCATATCGTCTTTAGTGTAGAATGGCTTCCAAGAAACTTTTGAATTTGAAATCTCTTCAATTGGCAAGTAGTATGCATCCCAAAAATTCTTTACAGACGCAATGTATGCGACTAAATAAGGGTCTGATTTGGAATTTATGGTTACAATTGGATAGTCATTTGGCTGTATATTGAGAGTCGTATCTAAAGTCGAACTTAATAGAACTTTTACGTTATCGGGATTATCTCCGATTTTATACAAAACTGATTGTGTGTTTTTCTTAAATTCCTTGTTTTCAATATCTGTGATGGGAAACTGTAAATAAATAAGCCCAGAACTATCGGGTAACCAACTCACTCCTAAAAAGGATGAAGGCCAAGCCTTATCTATAATTTGAGGAAGCACCATGTTATTTTCAACATCAATTATAATCATTTCGGATAGTTCTTTGCCTGAATGTGACAGACTGACCAACACATACCTTCCCTCCCAACTCGGTTTTATATAGTTGATTGTATATTCATTCTCGTTTTCTGGCTGAAAATCGTCAGGATTATATAAAACAATTTCTTCGTCATTATAAGATTTTCTATAGAAGAGTTTATATTTTTTTTCGCCTTTTACTTTTTTCAAGTAAAAATAGTTCCCGTTTTCTATAATGTTCACTTTATCAATATAAAATGCCTGGCGATTATTCATTTCTCTCATTCTGTGCATTAATACATCGACCCCAGATATAGAATTGAGAATCGAATCAGAATAGCCACCTTGTTGTTTATACCATTTTTTGACTACTGAATCGTTTAGATTTTCAAGATTCCTGTATTCGTCAACGACTTCTAACCCAAAATAATTTTCCACAACAGGTTTTGGCAAAATGGTTGGCTGATTGTTCTCAAATACAATTTGTGCATCACAATTGCTGAAAACTACTATTCCCAAAATTATAATAAGACGATTTTTCATGATTATGAGTTATCAAAATTCAGACCTCAAATGTTACCATTGAGGTCTGAATAGGTTTAAGTCCCTTGTCCTGGAATAGTTGATTTATCCTTGTCAATCTCTACATCCCCACCAACACCTCCAATGATACATTCAGGTCTTTTGAGCAAATCATCTTGAAACTCATTTAGTTCCTTTGTTTTAAACTGTGTTTCCATAATAATAATTTTTAGATTTAACATTTATAAAGGTAATTCGTAATTATCTTGTTTTCAAAATGTTGTAGTTGATATTTATAAATTTAAACTAATCATTGCTCAATTTCTTAATATAATAGGATGGGTAAATTCCTGTTTCTTGATAGAAAGCTTTGGAAAATGACTGCGCGGTACCAAATCCAATTTCTTCTGCGATAGCCTTTATTGTAAATGACCGTAATCTTGAATCCGTTTTCAATTTTTCTATTGCATATTCCACCCTTAATCTGTTAAGATATTGGCTAAAATTATTGCTTGTTTTGATATTGATATATTTTGAAAGATATGTTGTATTTGTATCAAGTTTTTTAGCAAGTTCTACAAGAGTAATAGGTGCCAGAAACTCATTTTTATTTTCAAATTCGTTTAATCCCATTGCTATTATATTGTAAATTTCAACAGGCATAACCTCATTACTTTGAGGACTATCCGAATCACCGGGATTTATTGTCTGGCTATTATCAAAAACCAATTCGTTAAATTTCTTTTGATATAGCATCTGACGTTTCCAATAAAAATAAACAGAGAACAAAAGAATTAACGTTATAATTATGAAAATTCCTATCACGAAATTTCTCGTTCTATTTTTGTTCTTTAGACCATCAATAATTTTCTCTTTTTTATTCAAAAGAATTGGTCGGTCATATTTTTTTGAAATTTCAAGTTGCAGGTCCTTACTATGGGTCAATGTACTATCCAGTTTCAAAAGCTTATTTACATATACTAATTGATTTGATAAATCTTTTTTCGCTTCATAATAACCGATTGTATATTCATAAACATTTCGTAATTCTGGAAACGTATATTTAATTTTTTCTGCAATGGAATCAGAAATTTCAAAATAGGAAAGAACCTCCTTATCACTTAAATCTTGCTTTACAATTTCTCCTTTATAATAGTAGGCCATGGCCTTGGAATAATCATCCAAATAAGGCAATGCTTTATTTATATTAATTTCGGCAATTTGGTTATTCCCAGACAAGAAATCAATAACCCCTATATTATATACAAAATCATAATATGCAGAAGAGTCCTTAACTTTCACACTTTCTTTTAAGCCTTTTTCCGAGTATAATTTGGCAGAATCAAGAAGTTTTAAATGCATATAGGTCAAAGAGGCATTGTAGAGTCTGTTTACAAAATGTGATTGGTAAGATGGATTATTATCTTTAATAAGGTTTAGCGAATCAATTTCTGTTAAATAAATTTTCAGGGCACCTCTGTAGTCTCCAGCTCTGTTTTTTAATTGAGCAATCATACTGCGATTGCTTATATATTGTTTGACGTTTTTTCTTTCTTTAGCGATTGAGTCTCCAATTAAATAATTGTGAAGTGCTTCCTGATACTCATCTGATTCATAGCACCAATATCCTTTTAAAAAATAACCCAATGCAGGAAAAGATTCATGGTAAATATTTTTAGTTACCGTAATTATACTGTCCGCATACTCCTTACTAATGATGTTACTTTCATTTAGTGCAGAATAAAGGTAATAAGCCCTGCCTATACTAATGGTATCTCTATTTTTTTTGGCTTTTGACAGATAGATTGCAGCCACATTTTCCTTTTTAGTAAGAGAATCACTTGGTAAGTCATCAAAAATTATTTGAAGCTCATCGTAATTTTTAGATTGGAGATTTTCCATCTCATCTACTTGACTGAACCCAACATTATAAGAAATGACGCATAGAAACGCTATCGCCCAATTTTTTAAGGGCAAATGTTTAAAAGAAGATATAATTATCAATAGCAACATCGTCTAAATTATCTTAAAGTAGGTAAGATTAATTAATGACTTCATTAAATTTATAAATGACTACGATACATTTATAAATCTCATTTTTAATGAATTGCAAATATCAAATTAAGGTTGAATCTTTGTAATAAATCAACCGTTGGTATTACTTATTTAGCTAAAGGGAGTTGGTTCGTAAAACCAATAGGTTGATTTTAAAATAGAAATAATAAAGACATCACTAATTTGATTAATCGTTTCAAAATTATAATGTAATATACTAAATTTTAAGCAATTAACTGTAGGCATTTCCTTTAATAAAAAAATATATGCTTAACTTTAATAAATAGTTCAAGACCTAATAGAGAATTTTCCGCTTCAGAAACAACCATACATATGAACCCAATGAATAATTCTACAAAACTTGAAACAATTTCCGACATATCGCCAATCAGATTCTAAAGATTGTGGCCCTACATGCTTAAAAATAGTCGCTAAATACTATAAGAAAAACATCCCTCTTCAACAAATTCGCGACTTATCAGAAACGCATCGACAAGGAACAAATTTGCAAAATTTAAGTAATGCTGCGGAAGCGCTCGGTTTCAAAAGTTTGCCTGTAAAGTTTTCGTTGGAAAAATTAAAAACAGCACCCTTACCATGTGTCATTTTTTGGAACGATAATCACTTCGTGGTTTTATACAAAGCAAAAAACAATAGATATTACATTTCCAACCCAGCCATTGGCCTGACAAAATACTCCGAAGAAAATTTTATGAATGGTTGGACGAGCAAAAAAACAAACGACAAAAACGTTGAAGGGATTGCGCTTCTATTAGAACCAACTCTCAAATTCTATGATTCAGATTTTAAAAAGGATGAAACTAGTATAGGATGGTCTTATTTGTGGATGTATTTCTCAAGATATAAGAATTTAATAGTGCAGCTTATCATTGGCTTGATTGCTGGCAGTCTCATACAACTGATTTTTCCTTTTCTGATACAAAGTGTTGTTGATGTGGGCATTAAAAATCAAGATATACACTTCATTTATCTCATTTTAATCGCACAACTATTCTTATTCATTGGGAGAACTGCAATCGAGGTAATCCGTAATTGGATTCTCCTTCATTTAAGCACAAGGATAAATATTTCGCTCGTTTCTGATTTCTTTATAAAATTGATGAAGCTGCCTATGGCATTTTTCGACACGCGTATTACTGGCGATATGCTGCAACGCATAAACGACCATAAAAGGATTGAACGAGCAATGACCGTTTCATCACTAAACATTCTCTTTTCGATGGTCAATCTCATCATCTTTGGATTGGTTCTGGCATATTACAATATCTTGATTTTTGCCATATTCTTGGTCGGAACTATCCTTTATGTTTTCTGGATTACCCTATTTCTAAAGAAAAGACGGGTTTTAGACTATCAAACATTTCTTTTGGAAAGTGAAGAGCACACTAAAAATATTGAGCTTATCAATGGCATGCAGGAAATTAAACTGAATAATTCAGAAAAGAAAAAAAGATGGAGTTGGGAACAATTGCAGGCCCGACTTTTTCAACTTTCCATTAAAACATTGACACTGGAACAGTACCAAAGTGTCGGTTCAGGGTTTATAAATGAGCTCAAAAACATTCTTATTACGATTCTTTCCGCAAAATTAGTTATCGATGGAAATATAACGTTAGGTATGATGCTAGCAATTAGCTACATCATTGGTCAGTTAAACTCACCCGTAATCCTGATTATGAATTTTATAAAAGAAGCCCAAGACGCAAAAATATCTATGGAACGTGTTTCAGAAATACACTTAAAAGAGAATGAAGAGGAAAATGAGGAATATAAAATTATTTCAATTGCACAGAACTCCAGTTTCATATTATCAAAAATCTCATTTCGGTATCATGGCTCCCAAAAGCTGGTTTTGAAGAATTTGAGTTTAGATATTCCAGCAAAAAAGATTACAGCTATTGTTGGTTCAAGTGGTAGTGGAAAATCAACCCTTTTGAAACTGTTGCTAAAATTCTATAATCCAACAAAAGGTAAAATAAAAATTGGTAAACATGACTTAAAAAATGTGTCACAAAGAATATGGAGACAAGAGTGCAGTGCAGTAATGCAAGAAGGATATATCTTTTATGACACCATTGCCAACAATATAGCTATGGGAGAAAGTGAAATTGATAAGAAGAAATTGGCAAATGCCATCGAAGTTGCAAATGCAAGAGAATTTATCGAAGAATTTCCACTTTCATATAACACCAAAATTGGGAGTGAAGGTATTGGATTGAGTACCGGACAGAAACAACGAATTCTAATCGCACGTGCAGTGTATAAAAATCCGAATTATTTGTTTTTTGATGAAGCAACAAGTTCACTTGATGCCGACAATGAAAAAAGCATCATGGAAAACTTGAAATCTTTTTTCATCAATAAAACAGTCATTATCGTTGCCCATAGATTGAGTACGGTTAAAAATGCAGACCAAATTGTTGTTTTGGACAACGGAAAAATAATAGAGCAAGGCACTCACCAAACCTTGGTAGATTTAAAGGGATTTTATTTTAAGCTCGTAAAAAATCAATTAGAACTTGGCACCTGATATGTCAGAAATTTTAAAAAATATCGAATTAAGAAGTGAAGAAATCGAGGAAATTCTCACTAAAGTTCCTAACGGAATTGTCCGTTATGGAAACATAATACTCTTTTCTTTGATACTAATGATACTAATGCTATCATGGTCTATTAAATATCCTGATATCATTAAATCAGAGGCAGTTATAACAACTACAGTTCCTGCTCAAAAGGAATATTCAAAAATAACTGCAAAAATTGAAGCTATTTTAGTCCAAGACAAACAGAAAGTCTTTCCAAATCAACCTTTGGCTATTTTGGAAAATTCAGCAGATTTTGATGATATACTTTTATTAAAATCTATAATCGACACCATTGATATTCAGAATAATTATATCCAATTTAATCTAACAAATTCACACAATTGGGTTTTAGGCGAAGTCGAAACAAGTTTTAGCATTTTTGAAACGAATTACCTAAAATATCAGTTATACAATGAGTTGCAACCATTTTCTAATGAGCAATTAGCAAATAGAAATTCTATTGTGGAATTAAACAATCAACTAAATGAATTACAAGCACAGCAGGACATACAAGAAGCTGAACTAAAGTTAAAAAAGAACAAACTCAATCGCAGCAAGTTACTATTTGAAAAAGGCGTGATTTCTGCCTCCGAATATGAAAAGGAACAACTGGAATATATTACCGAAGAACGTGCATTTAAAAATTTGAATATCTCTCAATCTCAAATTCAAGCATCCATATCCAACTTTAAAAACATCTCAAGAGGAACAATTGTAGATAAGGCAAAGGAAGAAATGACATTGTATAAAGAAACGCTTCAATCACTTCAAAACCTTAAAAAGAGCATTACAGATTGGGAAAGACGCTATGTGTTGAAATCTGAAATTAATGGTTCGGTTTCTTTTCTCGGATTCTGGGCGGAACATCAAACCGTAAATCAAGGAGACTTGGTGTTTACAATAATTCCAAATGAAAATTCTGAATACATCGCCAGACTTAAAACACCTATCCAAAATTCAGGCAAGATTAAAGTTGGTCAGAAGGTCGTTATAACGTTATCAAGCTATCCAGATGCTGAATTTGGAAGACTTATTGGAAGGGTTCAAGGTATTTCCTCAATGCCAAGTGAAGATGGATTTTACATTGTGAATGTTTCCTTACCCAAGAAATTAATCACTACTTACAATGAAGAACTTGAATTTAAACAAGAAATGAGTGGTCATGCAGAGATAATTACTGAAGACCTACGACTCATCGAAAAAGTTTTTTATCAGTTCAAAGATGCGTTTTCAAGATAAAGTCAATAGGTTGCATTAAAATACTACAACTCCCAAAAAATTTCGTCACGACGGCTGGATAGGCTGAAATCTTAAAGACGCAATAAAAATGGAGTTTAAACTACTTTGTGAAAATTTTGAAAAGCAGCTCGAAGGCATAACACTTTTACCTTCGGATATTTTGGCGCGTTCAACAAAGACCATCAACCTTTCTCGTGATTTTCTATACATACTTAAAAAGGAAATTATTAAAAGTGATTTTAAGAGTAACTCTGATGAAATCGCATTCTTCAAACAAACCAAACAAATTCCGTTAGTTCCATTAATCTATTACTCTGAAATTCGCTCATTCGAGCTCCAATTTCCTAAAGGGAATATGGATAGACAAAGAAAATACATCAAAAAAAAAATCAACAAGATGAATCGATTTTTCCTTTACAATATGGATTTTGTTCAATATTTAGAATCAGGATTCACCCATTTTGATGAGCATTATTTCAAAAGAGATTTCTTGGAAGATTATCATATCACATCTTCAAAATTCTATTTTCAAGACCCTGACTTTTCTACCTCTCGTGACATGCTTTTGGGAAAGGTTAAAGCCTACAATAAGTTTATTATTTACCTACAAAATAGATTGACTCAAAAAAAATCAGCTGAAATCGAGACGAAATCAAACACAATTCATAATCCCAACCTCAAATGGACTTCTTCAAAATCAGCCTTGACTGAACTCATTTATGCACTATACCACAGTCGAGTCGTTAACAATGGAAATGTCGATATTAAGGACATCGCCTTATCAATGCAGCATCTATTCAATTTTGACCTTACCGATTTTTATAAAACCTATTCGGAAATTAAATCCAGAAAAAAAAGCAGGACAAAATTTTTGGATGAGTTATCTACCAATCTCATTTCACAAATGGAAAATTCTGAAGAATAAAATCACGACTCTTGTTAAACTACTGAAATAGGAATTTGATAAGAGAATTCCTGAAATTTTTATCAATAATGACAGATTTCTGCGTCAAATCATATTCAAAATAAGCCTAATCCACTCAAAATTCAAGATGTTAAATTTTCACAGGACTTCCGTAGAACTTGTGAATGAAATCAATCATTTGCTATGAATTTTGTAGAACGAAAGTCAAATCGCAGATTGGCTTCGCCGAATTTTAATTTGGCAAGCAAATTTTCAATTTCACGAACTCTTATTTATTAAAATATTAAAGTCGTGAGCTAAATCAATTCAAGGGCTATCATTTTAGTTGAAAGCAAAACGGTAGTCCTTTTCTAAAAAAATCGTTCTATTATGCCGACAAGTATCATTACCACAGACGACCTTCGAGACTTCAAATTGGAATTGCTCGATGACATTAAAAGTTTATTGACCAAACAATCACAAGGTAAATTAAAAAAGTATTTAAAGTCTTCCGAAGTCATGGATTTCCTTCAGGTTAGCCCTGGCACTCTACAAAATTTACGAATCAATGGCACACTGCCCTACACAAAGGTTGGGGGTATCATTTTTTATGATTCTGAAGAAATCCAAAAGGTCATGGACGAAAATCGTATTCATCATAAATATGATTAACGATGTATGAACTATATAAAACATCTCAACGCTGTGTTTCAGCAATTTGCAAAGGACTCACGATTGAACCCAACACATATCAGTTTGTACATCGCGTTGTTCCAATTTTGGAACATCAACCGTTTCCCCGAAACTTTTTATATAAACCGTGAAGAAGTGATGAAAATGGCTAAAATAGGGTCCAAAGCAACCTACCATCGTTGCCTTAAAAATTTGAGTGATTGGTCATTCATTCTCTATTTGCCATCACACAATCCTTACAAAGGTAGCCAAATTAAGATGCTCAAATTCGGTACAAGTACTGGAACAAGTACTGGTACAAGCAGTGAACAAGCAGTGGGACAAGCATTAGTACCTTATATAAACATTAATAAACAAAAAGAAAACAGTAATAAACTAAAGCTACCCAAAAATGAAAATGAGGTTTTGATTTTTTTTGAAGAAAAACACTGGCCGACCATAGAAGGCAAGAAATTCTTCAACCATTACAAATCAATCGGATGGAAACTTGGCGGAAAAATTAAAATCACAGATTGGCATTCCACAGCGGAGAATTGGATGTTAAAGGCAGAAGAAATTCAAACATTACAAACTCAAAACGAGCTGTCTCAAAATCGGGACAACCTGAAAACCACTAAAATCAAAGATTATGGCCAACCCCTCTAAAATTATCGAAGGTGGAACCGAATTTTCAATCGGCAGATTCAATGGCACAGAAATGTTTTATGATTTTGATAAAATTCTAATCTATCTCGATGCAAAGGGAAAACTGTTGTTTGGTGCAGATTTTCAAATTCATAACGATGATGAGGAAGTTATTCTGAAGCTGTGCAATTACATCGTTAAAGATGCTAAAAGTTGCAAAAAACATGGCATCGACCCAAACAAAAACATTCTTATAACTGGACCCGTTGGTTGTGGCAAAACCTCCTTAATGAAATTAATCCAATATATCGTTCCATTTCAACGTACCTATGACCTAATTCCAAGCCGAAATATTGTTTTTGCATTCAATCATATTGGTTATAAAATCATCGAAGATTATGGAAATGGAGGAAATTTTTGTTTTGATGATTTAGGAATCGAACCTATTGGAAGACACTATGGTCAAGATTGTAACGTGATGGGAGAAATACTGGTGTCCAGATATGAACTTTTTTTGAAAAACAAGTGTAAAACCCATGCCACCACAAATCTCAATGCAGCGGAATTAGAAGAAAAATATGGAAACCGTGTACGCAGCAGAATGCGCAAAATGTTCAACTTGATTGCCTTTGACATAAACACAAAAGACAAACGAAAATAATTAATCATGAAAATAGCATCCTTTAACATCCAGAACCTATTCCATAGAGACAGAAGTCTTACGGAACAATCCATGAGCAAATGTGTCTCTAATTGGGTCAATGAATTTGATAGTTTGTTGTTAAAATCTGACCACAGCAACTCAACCACAGACAGGTTGAGAGAATTATCATTCTTACTTGGATTTGATAAAACCTACCAAAATCCTTATGCAGTCATGCGTAAAAAAGCTGGCGAACTATATCTAAAAGGTATGAATAACTCAAAAGAAATGAAGGCTGGAGAACTCACCGATTGGAATGGCTGGATAAAAATGCAAACCGTTCCAATCCATCCAGAATCAACAAATCATAAGGCAAAAGTCATTGCTGACATTAATCCTGATGTACTTATTCTACAAGAAGTCGAAGATAAAATGTCGCTCGATGAATTTAATAATCTCTTCTTACCGAATTTCGATTGTGACCCTTTTAGCGATTGTATAGTGATTCCAAATTCAGAAGGCAAAGGAATTGAACAAGGTCTATTACTTAAAAATGGATATGAATTGGACGCCATAAAACTTCACACGATTGATACTTCAGAATATCCTACACAGGAATTGATTGAGTATGTCATCATGACTCCGAATTGCAAAAAATTCCATTTGCTTTCCTGTCATTTCTATAATGATTTGTCCAATATTGAAAAATCATTTGAAATAAGACAACAGCAAGCGAGAAATACGGGAGAACTCTATCAACAATTAGTAGCTGATGGAACGAATAATATTATAATCGCCGGAACATTAAATGCGCCATCTTATTGCAATTCACTGGCACCTTTACTTCAGGAAACAGATTTAAAGGATATCACAAAACATTTGTCCTTCGAGGTTGATTATGATGAAGGAAGGGATGCAAGTTATCACAGAATGGGTGCATACAGAAAAGGCGTCAACATCAGACAAAAAGATTTTCTGCTCTTATCTCCTGCCCTATTTCACATTATGAATGATAGTGGTTTGAACCGAAAAGCGATGTGGCCTGAAAACCGTCCGCAATGGTCAACTTATAAATCTGTTGTGAATAAAAATAAGGCTGCTAGTGAACATCCTGCGGTTTGGGGAAACTTACATTTCAATACCGAATAGTCATGTCATTAAAAGGAAAATACATTTTCAAAAATATAAAAATTCAGAATCTTTGTGATTTATAATGCAAATTTGTTAAAAACTACTGATACAATATAGGTATTCAATGTGTTAATGCTTATTATGTTTTACTATTTTAGAGGCTCAATAATACTCTAAAATACTTAATGGCATTATTCCAAGCATCAGTACTTAAATCACACCTCGCTTTACTTGATGGAGCAGCAGTCGATAAGGCATATAAAAAGTATCAAAAATACTTTTGGAACACAGAGATACAGGAAAATATCAAAAGTGCGAAAGAAGAACAGTACCAAGCAACGTTTCTAAATGAGCTGTTTGTTACTATTTTAGGTTATACGCTTTTTCCAAACCCCAAATCAAATTTAACAACCGAGTTTAAGAACGAGAAAAATGCTCGTAAAGCCGATGGTGCTATTTTAAAAGACGGTTCTGCTATTGGCGTTATTGAGCTCAAGGGAACAAACACAAAAGATTTAGAGAGCATCCGACGACAGGCTTTTGACTACAAAACAAATCAGAAAGGTTGCGTTTATGTCATCACATCAAATTTTGAAAAGCTTCGTTTCTATATAGACGATGCCACAGAGTTTGAAGAGTTTGATTTGTTTACATTGACCCCGAAGCGGTTCAAGCTGTTGTATTTGTGCCTGCACAGCGATAAAGTGCTAAATAACGTGCCTTTTAAAATTAAAGAAGCCTCAATTGTTGAAGAAGAAGAAATCACAAAGGCCTTCTATAAGGATTACTCGCTATTTAAACGTGAGCTTTACCGTGACTTGGTAAAGAACAACGCAAAAACAGTTCGAGCAAAATTAGGTGAATCGGAAGGCATTGAGGACAAAGATGATTTTGCAAAATTGGATAAAAATGTAAAACTGACCTTGTTCAAAAAGTCCCAAAAACTGATAGACCGTTTCCTTTTTATATTTTTTGCAGAAGATAGAATGTTATTGCCTAATAACTCTACGCGACAGATTTTGGATAAATGGAAGGACGATTGGGATTTTGGAGATGAACGCCCATTATACAATCTTTTTAGGCGGTATTTTAATTTTCTGGACCAAGGACGTAAAGGAACTGAAAAACGTGCTGAAATTTATGCATATAATGGAGGACTATTTAAACCTGACGCAATTCTGGATGCCTTGGAAATAGATAATGACCTCTTGTACAAATATACTTTGAAGTTATCCAATTATGATTTTGAAAGTCAGGTAGATGTCAATATCCTTGGTCATATTTTTGAAAACTCACTTAATGAAATAGAAAGTGTAAGCGCAGAAATTGAAGGTGGCGAGTTTGACAAGCAGACCAGCAAACGTAAAAAAGACGGCGTTTTCTACACACCAAAATACATTACCAAATACATTGTAGAAAATACGGTCGGTAAACTGTGCGAGGAAAAAAAGGTAGAATTGGGTTTTAAGGAAGCCGATTATTTTGAAGTCAAAAAAGGCACGCACCAAAACACCAAAAAGCAACTTTTGGAAGTTCTTGATACGTATCGAGAATGGTTATTGCAAATTACCATTTGTGACCCCGCTTGTGGTTCTGGAGCTTTCCTAAACCAAGCATTGGATTTTCTGATTAAAGAACACACTTACATTGATGAGCTTAAAACCAAGATTTTAGGAGGCGGTTTACAGTTTCCTGATATTGAAAATACCATTTTAGAAAACAATATTTATGGCGTAGACCTTAATGAAGAAAGCGTAGAGATTGCAAAACTCTCTTTGTGGTTACGTACCGCACAGCCAAGACGGAAACTCAATGATTTGAGCAGTAATGTTAAGTGTGGTAATAGTTTGATTGATAGTAAAGCAGTTGCTGGCGAAAAGGCTTTTAGATGGGAAACATCATTCCCTACAATATTTGAAAAAGGTGGTTTTGATGTTGTCATTGGAAATCCGCCTTATGGAGCAGGCCTTTCTAAAGATGAAAAATCCTATTTAAGAAAAAAATATGTTCGGTCGTATTCTGGTTTTGATAGTTATTTTTTCTTTTTCGAAAAATCCATTGAGATACTTAAAGAGGACGGTTTTCTTGGTTTTATAACTCCCAACACTTTTTTGGTTGTAGAAAGTGGAACTCCGTTGAGAAAATTTCTTATTCAAAACACCTCAATAAATAGCTTACTTGAAACCTTTAATGTGTTTCCTGACGCTGTAGTCGAACCTATTACAACAATCTTAAGAAAAGGCGGTAATACCCAATCTTTTGAGGTCTTTCTTGTTGATAGAAAAAGTAAGTTTTCTGGAGTACATGAACCATCAACTATTAAGCTTGAGCAAAGTTTAGTAAACGTCATGGACGTTGATACCACGATTATTAATTATAGATTGGAGAAGAATTCTCAAAATTTTTTGGAAAAATTATATAAGAATTCAAAAGTTATGTCGGACGTTATTTCGGTCAAAGCTGGTGTTAAGCCCTATGAAAGAGGAAAAGGGACACCTCCTCAAACAGCCGAAACTTTGAAAGTTAAGCCCTTTAATCAACCTAATGCGTTAGATGAAACTTATAAAAGTTGTGTAAGAGGAACTAACATAGGTAGATATTCAACTTCGGTAATTAATGAATTTATTTCATATGGACCTTGGTTGGCGGCTCCCAGAAATAGTAGCCTTTTTTCAGAACCTAAAATTTTTATGCGTAGAACGGATGATAAATTGTATTCCAATTTAGACCTAACAGGAGCAGTCGGAATTAATTCAGTTCATTGTATACAGATGGTGCAAGAAAATAATGAGGATAAATTGTTGGAAATCCTTGCACAGCTAAATTCGAGGTTGCTCAATTGGATATTTCGCACTCAAAATTTCCATATGGTAGGCAAACCTATGGCAGAAGTAAAAACCGTATTTATACAACGTTTGCCATATCGCCAATTTGAAGAAAGTCAAAATGAAAGTATCATAACCTTGGTTAATACATGTATGATATTTAATTCAGAAAACAATCTTTTTTTAAATAAGTTCATTCATTATCTAAAACAAAAATTTTCCCTAAATACGATTTCTAAAAAACTCGAAAATTGGCATGAACTTAATTTTGGCAGTTTTATTAAAGAACTCAACAAATCAATAAAAGTCACAAATAAAGAAAGAGCGAAAGAGGCGCCTGTCAGTTCAAGCGGAGTCGAGAATCTAGTCCCAGAACTTACCAAAAAAGATGAATTTGAATGGATGGAACTTTTTGAGGAAAATAAAAAGAAAGCGCAGGAACTTCAAACCCAAATAGCCCAAACAGAACAACAAATTGACCAAATGGTTTATGAATTATATGGGTTGAGTGATGAGGAGATTAAAATTGTAGAGAATAGTTAAAAAAATATAAGATGAAAGAATCAGGACTCTGGTACTTACCTAATTCCCAAACCAAGGTGCCTGGTAAATTATTTGTAAATGATAATAAAACCAGCATAATCCTAAAGCTATATGCAACCACTTATTTAAGTGGTAATGCCTTTGAGTTTCTCAATTCAAAACAGGAAGATGATTACGTTGAAATTATTCTGGGCGATACTCGGAATAGTCCATTAGGAAATTTAACTCTTTTTGGCTGTTCGTTTGCTAAACTGGCACCAATTGCTGGAGAGTTACACGAGTTGCATTATAATGTGCAATTTGTTTTTAACTACGTGCATATCTTACATAGAGACAAATTGAAATTCAATTATATAGAAATTTTATATCCGAATTCTGATAATTTTTTCAACGGTTGGGATAAGTTGAATCGCGAGGATGACAATCCAAAAAGTGAATATGTGAAAGTAACCAGTACAATTAAAATTGATGATGGTTTAAGTATTGATATTGTGGACTCTAAACGGCATACAATATCAATGAGCAAAAATTTTGAGGTTTTGCATGATAACCATCTTACCTTTAACTATAGTAAAACCGTAGATATTGATAAAATTTATAAAGATTGTGTTACCCTTCAAAAAATGATGGAATTTTCCAGTCGGAGAAAGCTAGCTTTCATCATTAAAAATGCAAAAATTGATATTGACAATGTTAGTAATCACTATGAGCACCATCCCTTTGATAAGGAATTAGCTGAAAAAACCGCGAATATGGCGCATACCTATATCTACAGTCGTCTCACGCTCAATCAAGAGCCTTTTGAAAACAAAAGTAAACTCAATCAGAATTGGCTACTCTTTAGTAAGTGGACGGAGTCGGAAGATTCTTTGAGTGAACTATTAAGAAATTGGTTCAAAAACGAAAAATTACAGCCCATTTATGATTTTTATATCGATACCATCGATTTCGGAAAAGATGGTGCAGTCTCAAATGTAAATTTCAATAATCGCTACTTAAACTTGATGCAAGGTATCGAAGCCTTTTATGATTATTTAAATCCAGAATATACATACACTAACGAGTCCTTTATTGCTACAAGGCAAAAGGTATATAATGCTTTAGAATCAGACGATTTGAAAAGTTGGGTTGGAAATCACTTAAGGTTTCCAAAGGAAGCTAATTTTTCTCATAAACTTAAATTTCTTTGCGACAAGTATTTTGATATTTTACGAATTCTCAAAGCAGACGAAACTTTGATTATAAAATATCCGTATAAGGCCAAAGAATATAGGCACAAACTTTCTCACGGCAAAATAAATAAGACATTTCAAGGGAAAGACTTGAATTCATTATATGCCTTTTCGCAGGTTTTACTGTGTATCTGTATTCTTGATTCTATAGGTATGGATTATACAAAAATTGCCGAAAGGATAAACTCAAACCCAGATATAAATAGGCAAATTCCCAGATAGTTACCACGAATCCCTACGTACTTCCGATTTCAGGAAAAGTGATTCTCTCACAAAAATCTTGAACACAACCCAAAAGTTCATTATTTCCATAGCCCAGCCGCAGAAGGCAGGGACATTCCATTATCAATTCTAAACTTTTGGGTTAAGTCCGCTTTAGGGAGCTAGTATTCATACAATATGACCGCAAGTTAAACTCGTAAAATACTTCCATCAAAAGACTACGGCATAAAGCCGACGCTTCTTCCTACGCTTATTTATTCCGTTTCCTTTTGAGCCAAGATTTTATCTTCCGTTTGGTACTGCTCAAATATTGTTTAATCATTAAAATCGAATATTATGAAAAATGTATCATCAGAACCCGAAGTATCACTGCAAGAAGCGGAAGAACATTATCAATTGAGTAGCGATAATTACACAATTGAAAGTGGGGAGAGCCATTTGGCTTACTACAGAGAGAAATATCCCCTTTACTACCAAGTACTATTAAATAATGTCTAATCTAAAATCAAAAGTTATGTATTTACAAAATTTAAAACAAGATGAAATCTTCGTTTCTAACGAAATGAAATCGCTAAAAAGTCTGACACAAATGGAGTCCAGACGAGGCCTTGAAAATGCCATTATCTCAAATGGCAAGATTGTGAACGTGGTCTCAAATAGCTATGGGCATATTCCAAATGAGCTCTTCTTTAAAAAAGCTGAAGAGATGCTGGTGGATGCTGACCTCAATTTTCAAAAGCAGACCATTAACAGAGCTGATAGGTCATTTATCACGGACTTTATCATCGAAGATAAGAGTCAGTTCTCGGTCAAGAATGACAAAGATTTGATTCTGCCGATGCTACGGTTCAAAAATTCCTATGATGGAAGTGAAAAGACATCGGGTCATTTTGGATTCTATAGAAAAGTATGCTCCAATGGTCTCCATGTGTCACAGGCAGAAATTGAGTTTTCTATCAAGCACAGTAAAAACAACACCGACCTGATTATGCCAAGTCTGAATCAATTGTTCGACAGATTTCTGGACAATGAATTTTACACCATTACGACGAAATTCAATAAAATGAAGGAAATTGAGATTCTCGATACAGAGAAATTCGTCAAAGAAATTCTTGAAAGAACGAAATTGTTCAGGTATGAATGTAGTGACAAGAATGACAGTCCATCGAAAAAATCAAAAGAAGTCATTGAAATATTGAACTATGAAGCGTTATTATTGAACGAGTCGCCCAATCTATGGCTTGGATATAATGCCTTTAATGCGATGCTTCACAGAACGTTGAAGAAAAGCTTTTCACAACAGGAAAAGTTGGATAAGCGATTGTTCCATGAGATTTACGAAATGGCTTAAAGAGTCAATTTATAAGGTCTCTCCAGTACCTTAAACTGGAGTTTTTTGTTTTAAATCCGTTTACATAAGCCATTGCAGCCCATTCCCACTCCATTGCGTTGCTCTTCATTACGGGAAATGCGCTTCATTAAAAAGTCTTGGACACAACCCTAAAATTTGGGATTTCCATTCCGTTCTTCCCGCTGAAATACGCGGGACACTTCATTCACAATCCCAAATTTCAGAGTTAAGTCCGCCGGGAAGGAACTTTATTTAGCAATTGGTCCTGCTTTCCATGATTTTATACTTCACAAGATATTTAGCTTCACTCCCCGAGCCATCACTGCCTTTACCTTTTTTTGACAGCAAAACAACAACATTCATTTTTGGACGGCAGCATAAAGCCGCTACGCTTTTTATATGCCTTACCAAACCTGAATATTGTACTAGACCAAGCAACAAAAAAAGGTAACAGCGACGGCTCTATGGGAAGTAAATCTAAAACGAATCTTATGAAATCTTACAAAATCAATAAAAGGCAAGCAGAACCAAAGTTAAAAAAACAAAAAAGAGAAAACGCTTTGGATATAATAAGTAAATCAATCTCAAAACTTGTCTGAATGGTTCAGATGGGTCAATATTAATCTTTAAATATTTTTATCATGAGTACACTGAAAAACAAAGTACAGTTAATTGGCAACGTAGGAAACGAGCCAGAAATCACGAACCTTGAGAGCGGTAAAAAAGTCGCTAAATTCTCAATTGCAACCAATGAGTTTTACAAAAACTCAAAGGGAGAGAAAGAACAGGACACCCAATGGCACACTATTGTCGCTTGGGGAAAGACTGCCGAAATTATTGAAAAGTTTGTAGGCAAGGGAAAAGAAGTTGCCCTCGAAGGCAAATTAACATCACGCTCTTATGAAACTAAAGAGGGAGAAAAACGATACGTTACCGAAGTGGTAGTGAACGAAATCCTTCTTTTGGGTGTGAAAGGCGATGACAAATAGTCAAAATTAAAGAGGGCGTTCCTGTAGAAAGATGCGCCCTCTTTTTTCATTATTAACTAATAAATATGATAACAATGAAAGATAAAGTTAATGAAATAAAACAGGGATTGCAACATTTTCACGGTTCTGAAATGTTTTTTCAAATCCCATTGATACGAACCCGATTTACCAACGGCATTAAATATTTGGCTGATGTTGCCGATTGTTTTTGGTTGGTAACGGACACTTCCGTAATTGGTCGGAGTCTGATGGAGAAAAGTTATTTTATTACCATCGATTTCAAACGGTTGACGAAAGAGGAACAGGAAAAATTTGGGTGCGAAGCCATCATCACTTATGGAGATGGCAACGACCTCATTTTTGAAAAACACAGATACAATGTCACCGATTTTCCATTGGATGAATTGCGCCTGTATTTTATAGATAATACGTTAATGCTTCCGAGCGAATACTAAATCCTTGAATTATGGTCTATCTAAATTTTACGGATTTAAGCGAAGAAGCGCAAGAACGTTTGCTAAAATCATCGAAAGAAGATGTGAAGCATAAATATGGCAAGAATCTAATCGAATATGCATCAAGTCACAATGTCAATTTGGACAAGATGCTGGACGAAGAAGCATTGAGGAATTTATATTCCTATCAATATGTGTTTAATATATGACAACAAAAAATGATGAATTTTAAAATTAGACCTTCAGTTATTTGGAGGTCTTTTTTTATGTTTTGATTTCATTATTCGCAAGGTTTTCAAACTTTGATTATCGATAATTCTAAAATACCAATTAACTCATCTTAAAAAATTCAATTCCAATTTCAGTCTTTGAAAAAGCCATTACATTTTCGGATGAAATGGTATTTTTTTTGTCCAGCGAGCTGGACGAAAAGGAATAGCAAGAGGGTAACACGCGATGCGATGTTTCGTTTATTCCTTTTTATGTCATCATACTGATGCTCAATTGTTTAATTAGTTTTTGTGAGTTCAATTAATTGCATGTCTTACAAAAAGTTTATCGAAAAACACTTTGAACACAGCATAAACACTATAAAAGTTTATTGAAAAATGAAAGTAAAAGGCAAATATGAATATGATTATACGGCAGTTAATTTAAAGCGTGATGTGGTCAAAAGGTTTGGAAAATTATCAAGAAAATTATCCCAACCACAATCAGAAACTTTGGGTGCAATGATTGATTTTTTTGAATGGCATGGGTTTTCTCCATTCGATAAAATGGAGCATAGCCTTATGGTTGAACTGCTTAAAAATCGCAAACGTACAGAAGCTGTGATTGCCATCATGAAAGATATTGAGAAGCACCAAACGAAACCAACAATTGCGATGATTCAGTCTTTATTCGAAGAAGTCGAACCCATTAAAAAACCACGCATGATAGAGAAAAGCCCTGAAGAATTTAGAGCTCAATTTGAAAATAACAAAACTGATTTATAAAATGTATATCACAATCACACCACAGAAACTGACAGAAACATATTCACAAAGCGTTGCCGATTTTGTTGATTATTTAGAGAAGGAAAATGAAAGTCTGGAGCAGAATGACATGGAACATTTTTTTAATCAATATGACGATGAAATTTCCACAGAACACGTCGTCAAGGAAATCAATGAAAATACTGCAAAATTGAAAAAGGT
>JBGSQM010000130.1:0-88529 GCA_041738035.1 Cellulophaga sp. | reverse complement strand
ATCAGAAAAAACAGAAATTCTATTGCTATTTTAACAGGAAATGAATCTAACGAACAATTAAAAGCCTTAGGGGAAGATGTTTTTAGATATTATGGCCTAGGATGCCGTAGTGTCTCAAAACTTTTTGTACCAAAAGACTATAATTTTGACGCATTCTTTAAGGCTATTTACGACTTTCACCCCATCATCAACCAAGTAAAATATGCTAATAATTACGATTATAATAAGGCGGTGTATTTAATGAGTCAGTTTAAATTATTAGATAACGGATTTTTAATCTTGAAAGAAGATGAAAGTTACGCCTCTCCAATTGCCTCCTTATGTTATGAAAGATATGATGATCTAACTTCTGTGCTGGAAAAAATTCAAACAGATGCAGAAAAAATACAATGCATTGTTGCTGATGGGCTTATAGCCAGCGAAATTAAATTTGGCAAAACACAGTATCCAACTTTAAGCGATTATGCTGATGCGATTGATACTGTGGACTTCCTGTTGAAAAACTCTTAGATTTTTCTAAAGAATACTGTAATAATCCTCTAAAAAAATCAGACCTTTGCAAGCTTAAAATAATGTATCATAAATAAAAATCCTCAAGCTCGATATTTTTGGCTTAATTCAAAGCTTTCAAAAAAAAGTCAAAAATCAATTTACAAATGAGTACATCAATAGTTAAAAATAATTTTAATATAATGAAAAAACACAATTTTAGCTCTGGCCCTTGTATTTTGCCCCAAGAAGTTTTACTTAAAGCTTCTGAGGCGGTTCAAGATTTTAATGGTTCAGGATTATCGCTAATCGAAATATCGCACCGAAGCAAAGATTTTATAGCCGTACTTGAAAAAGCAAGAGCCTTAGCTTTAGAGTTATTGAACCTTGAAAATAAAGGTTATAAAGCTTTATACTTGTCTGGTGGCGCTAGCATGGAATTTGTGCGCGTAGCATATAATCTTCTAGAAACCAAGGGTGGTTATTTAAACACGGGTACTTGGAGCTCAAACGCCATTAAAGAAGCCAAAATATATGGCGAAGTGGTTGAAGTTGCTTCGTCAAAAGTAGAAAACTTTAACCATATTCCTAAAATATATGGCGTGCCTAATGATTTAGATTACTTGCATGTTACCTCAAACAATACCATTTTTGGAACGCAAATGAAGAGTTTTCCGAAAACAAAAGTGCCTTTAGTTTGCGATATGAGTTCTGATATTTTTTCAAGACAAATAGATTTTTCGCAGTTCGATTTAATTTATGCTGGAGCCCAAAAAAACATGGGGCCTGCTGGTACTACTTTAGTGGTTGTTAAAGAAGATATTTTGGGAAAAGTAAGCCGACAAATACCTAAAATATTAGATTATACGGCGCATATCAATGCAAAAGACACCATGTACAACACTCCCTGTGTATTCGCTATCTACGTGTCTATGCTGACCTTAGAATGGTTGAAAAGCTTAGGTGGCATAAAAGTCATTGAAGAACAAAATGAGAAAAAAGCACAATTGCTATATTCTGAAATAGATTTAAACCCGGTTTTTCAAGGTTTTGCAAAAAAGGAAGACCGCTCCATAATGAATGCCACCTTTACTCTTACTGATGAAAAATTAAAAGATACTTTTGACGCTATGTGGAAAGAAGCAGGTATTAGTGGTATTAACGGCCACCGTTCTGTGGGTGGCTACAGAGCATCTATGTACAATGCCTTAACTATAGATAGTGTTGGCGTTTTAGTCGATGTCATGAGTGAAATGGAACGTAAAGGATGATAAATGGCTTTTGGTTGTTCGTTGATGGTTTATAAATGATTTTTTGAAAAGTCAACTTATCAGCAGCAATTTTTCAAGAGAATAATCAGACAATATCTTTACTTAAAAAAACAATGTTGATAATTGTAGCATGTTAGCTTGAAGATAAATTTTATACTTCTTCAAGCCTAACAACAAACAACGAAGAACGAACAACTAAAAAAGAATGAGAATATTAGCAAATGATGGAATTTCAGAAGCTGCTATAGCGCAATTAAAAGCCAACGGGTTTGAAGTTTTAACGATACATGTAGCCCAGGAGCAGCTTGCAAATTACATTAACCAACATAAAATTGAAGTACTTTTAGTGCGTAGTGCATCACAAGTAAAAAAAGATATTATTGATGCCTGCCCACATTTAAAATTAATAGGCCGCGGTGGTGTTGGCTTGGATAATATTGATGTTGAATATGCAGAGAAAAAAGGAATTCAAGTAATTAATACCCCCGAAGCATCGTCTGAATCTGTGGCTGAGTTGGTTTTTGCTCACCTGTATGGTGGCGTTCGGTTTTTGTACGACTCCAACAGAAATATGCCATTAGATGGTGATAGCAGGTTCAAGGAATTAAAGAACGACTATGCCAAAGGTACCGAGTTAAAGGGCAAAACATTAGGCATTATAGGCTTTGGAAAAATAGGACAAGCGACGGCTAAAATTGCTATTGGCGTTGGTATGAAAGTATTATACCATGATGTTGAAGTTAAAAGTCAAAGCTTATCCTTATCCTTTTTTGATGGCCAAATACTTTCTTTTACTTTAGAAAACACATCAAAAGAAGAGGTTTTGAAAAATTCTGATTTTGTATCGTTACATGTGCCTCAACAAAAACAATACATTTTGGGCAGGACTGATATTGAATTAATGAAAGACGGTGTTGCCATTATCAATGCTGCAAGAGGTGGGGTGTTAGATGAAGTGGCACTCATTGATGCTTTAGAAACAGGAAAAGTATCCTTTGCTGGCTTAGATGTTTATGAATCTGAGCCAAATCCAGAAATTCGTATTTTAATGCACCCCAATATATCTTTAACCCCACATATTGGGGCTGCTACGCAAGAAGCACAAGAAAGAATAGGCTTAGAATTAGCATCAAAAATTATTAAATTATTAAAATAGCATTTACAATTTAAAATGCATTTGTCTCTTTTTTTGTACATTTAAAAAATTAACCAAAACTATAAAATGTCAGGATTATTAGATTTATTGAACAGCCCGATGGGCAAACAGTTAATTAGCGGAGTTGCAGGTCAAACAGGTCAAACTGAAAGCAAAACAGCAGACGTTTTGAGCATGGCTATGCCTTTAATTCTAGGTGCTATGAAAAAAAATGTGTCATCCCCACAGGGTGCACAGGGTTTAATGAGTGCGTTACAAGGAAGCAAACACGACGGAAGTATTTTAGATAATTTAGGCGGATTATTTGGTGGTGGCGTTGATGATAGCGTTATGAGTGATGGCGCCGGTATCTTAGGCCATGTATTTGGTAACAAACAAGCCAATGTCGAAAATGCTTTAAGTCAAAAATCTGGAATGGATGCTGATGCCATCGCAAATATTTTAAAAATTGCAGCACCAGTAGTTATGGGTTTTTTAAGCAAGCAAACTTCTCAAAGCAACGTGAGCGATGCCGGCGGAATGAATACCCTTTTGGGTAGTATGTTAGGTGGTCAACCTAAGCAAAATCAGAATCTTATTACTACTTTATTAGATGCAGACGGAGACGGCAGCATTTTAGATGACGTAGCTGGAATGGTGATGGGAACTAGTCAAAAGAAAGGTGGCTTAGCCGGTTTATTAGGCGGTCTCTTCAAAAAGTAAAATTTTGAACAAATCCATAAAAAGCCGAATGTATATTCGGCTTTTTTTTGTATATTATGGTTGAAAAATTCAAAATCTTATTACAATAATCAATTTAAATACCTGCAAAACAAAATGCTCACATAATTTTATGGATATGAATAATAAACTATTATATTTCGCATGTTTTATGGTTTTTGTTGTAACCATAAGCTACAGTTGTTCCGTTACAAAAAACAACATTCAAACAACGGATGAAGAGAAATTTGCTTTTAACCAAACCCAAGATGATACTATAAATATTGTTAATGAAGAAACAGAATATGAGATTATCATCATAGAACCTGGTTTTAATTTTTGGCTACAAAGTGTAGCGCAGCCTCCAGGTTTTTATTCACAGAATTATTTGGAAAACAGAAACCATATTTGGGTCATAGAATGGAACCAAAGGGTAATACAACCACAGCAATTTAATCCTAATTTATACGAATTAACAATAAATTACGATCCCAATATGGATTATGGGTATGACGTAAATTATCAGTTGTACAATTACTTTATTTATTTCCAAAGAAAATATAACCAACGTCTAGGCACTTTTTTCCCTCGCATTTAGCAGTGATTGATTCAAACTTTTTTTATTTAAGCAGAAAGTTTAAATCTGTTCCCCTTATATTTGCAGTCTGTTAATTTAGGTATGGAGGAATTAAAGAAACGCTGGGGAATAGAGTCTAATTTTAGCATCATTGTCATACTAATCGTATTTGCAATCACAGGTAGCTCTGCCCTTAAAATTGCAAGACCTTTTTTAGATTCAATTGGTTTTAACAGAGATTTATTTACCGATGAATGGTATTACTCCACGCTTTATTGGGCGGTTCGCATCCTTATCATATTCCCAATTTACCAATTATTATTGGTGTTTTTTGGATGGCTATCCGGGCAATTTAAGTTTTTCTGGAATTTAGAAAAGAAAATGCTTACAAGATTAGGATTAGGGTTTTTGTTTAAATGATGTCCCTTTAAATGATGTAGTTCTGTTCTTTTCTTCAATCCATTTCGCCATGTATTTGGTACTTTGTAAGGTTTGATGCCTTAAAAGCGATCCAATAAAATTTTTATTCCGATGTGGCTCTAAATGCTGTTGAATTTCAATAATTTTTTCTAACAACTTTTTGGATAATTCGGTAATTTCAAAATTTGTACTTAGAATTTTATATCCGTTTTGCTGGGCACTTAAAAACTGTGTTTTATGGGTATATAAAGCGACTGCCGCATTTGCAAATTCTATTTGGTCGTCAGTAACCCCTCCATTAAAAGGTAATTCATTTGTCATTCCTTCGGCACCAATACTTGTCGTAATGCTAGGCGTTCCAAAACGCATGGCATCTACCAGTTTTCCTTTTTGTCCTGCACCAAAGCGTAAAGGGGCTAGATTAACTCTCGCTGTCGAAAAAGTGCTCTTTAAATTCTGAGTATAGCCCAAAACATAAAACCCATCTTTAGGCTGGTGCATTTGTAGTATTTGCTGTGGTAAATAAGCTCCATAAATATACACATTACTATCTGGAAGTTGTTTTCTGATAAGTGGCCAAAGCCCATTTTTTAACCAGATAACAGCATCAATATTTGGTGCGTGTTTACCATTTCCAATACAAATAAAGTCTTTCCGATCTTCAAAATCAGGATAGCTATCAATTACTTCTTTGGATAAACTTTCTACCATAAAAGGTAAATAGTGCAATAAACTTAGATCCAGCTGAATGGTATCTTTTAATAATTGCATCTCATAGCTAGAAATTATCAAGGAAACATCACACCTATAAATACTTGCTATTTCTCTTTTAGTAATGTCATTTTCCATCCATAAATCAATAGAAAAAGGAATATTCTTTTTAAAAGCTTCAAAACGAGCAGTTCTGAGACTATGTAAATCTTCAGTATCTAAAATTCGGACTGCCTGCGGTGCATTTTCAGCTACGCGCCAGCCAAACTGTTCTTCGGTTAAAAAACGATCAAAAACTACGATATTTGGTTGTAAATCAGTAATTAAGTTATCAAAACTGATATTATTTAGCGCAATTTGCACTTTCTTTATTTTGAAATCTTGCAGCGAATAGGATAAATCAGATTCTGCAGCTGTACTTGCAAAAATTACCTGATAATTAGCCGATAAAAAGACTTTTATAAGCTGCATTATTCGTGTTCCAGCACCTGTAGAAGGCTCTGGCCAATGCACCCCAATAAAAAGTACTTTTTGCATCTTAGAAAAATGATTTAAAGTTTGTTAGAAAACTTTTGAGAAATTTTTAAACGCAATTTACGTTCGTAATCTTCGGCAAGCCATTCTTTATAATTTTTAGTATTGTTCATAATACAATAGGAATATAAGCGGACTCGGTATTCAATATCATCTTTTAACATTTTGGCTAAAATTCGAGCTTCATAAACATCTTTACTATTTTCGATGCAAATTTTTGCGTGCTGGTCTATGCTTCGTTCTAACACTAATTTAGACTTTAAACCTTGTGCAAACACCTTTTTATATTCCTCTTTGATATCAAAATCGAGCTGGTTAGAATTAGAAAACTTCGCTTTTAAAGCATCTGGCATTTCATAGGTAAAATTCCGCTCAATATCTTCATCATTCTTTATATTTTCGAGATAAAAATCGGGAAATAGAAAAATTTCTTTCCAATCTATAGGTGCATCCCACATACCAAATCGTGCTACGTTATTGCCCATGTCGATAACATTAAAGCTATCTTTATTCGGTAAAATACGAGAACCTCGCCCTATCATTTGAAAGTAAAGCGTGAGTGATTTTGTGGCCCTATTTAAAATAATGGTTTCTACCGTTGGCTCATCAAAACCGGTAGTTAAAATACTTACGGATGTTAAGATAGCATCTGGCGTTTTCGAAAACCAACTTAAAATTTCTTTGCGTTCGCTTGCACTATTTTTATTATCTAAATGACGAATATTATAGCCTGCTTTTTTAAAAATTTCATTTACATAAATAGACGTGTTGATACCATTATTAAAAATTAATGTTTTAGTGCCTTTAGCTAGATCTTCATACGCTGCAACAAGTTTACTCAACATGCTGTAATTACCGTATAATTCGTCTGAAGATTTCACGGTATAATCGCCACCAACCCCTAATTTCAAAGTTTTTAGACTTACATCTCGATGGTAAACTTCGGCTTTCGCTAAAAATTTTTTTCCTATCAAAGATTGAATAGATTCGCCAATGATTAACTTTTTGTAATGATCCTTCATCGGAAGCTTGATGTTTGAACTTAACGGGGTTGCCGTAACGCCTAGGATGATTGAATTTTTGAAAAATTTAAATAATTTTCGGAACGAATTATAATGCGCTTCATCAATAATGACAAGTCCCACATTATTGATTTCTACTTTCTCTTCTTGCAGTCGGTTATTTAGCGTTTCCACCATTGCGACAAAACACATGTACTCGTCTTGGTCTATTAACTCTTTAACACTGCTATTTATTATTTTATTTTTTACGCCAAAACCTTTGAGCATTTTAGAGGTTTGTGCGCCTAATTCTATTCTATGTGTGAGCACTACTACTTTTTTATTCCGCTCGGTGATAAACCGCCGTGCAATTTCAGAAAAAATTACAGTTTTACCCCCGCCTGTGGGCAGTTGATACAATAAATTTACATCATCAGGCGAGGCATTTAAATACTCAAAAATAGCATTTAAATCTTCTGTTTGATAGTCGTATAGTGTTTTTTCTGAGGTATCTTTTTGTAATTTCAAAGGCAATTTTAAACATTAGATTCGTATTTGAAGTTTTCGAATTTAAAACCGAAAACGTCAATTTTACAAAACTAGCAGATTTTTTTTGGTTTACGGCAGTTTAGCGCTTAGAAAATAAAATCTAATTTAAAAATTTCAGTGATCTCTGTTCAGGAAACAAGACAACTTTTCTAAGAGAATTTGCATACTAGTGTTATGTTAAGCCTGTTTTAGCCGGCCCAACCCTTGTTCTTGTTCACAAGTGCTGCGTTAAAAAATGATTTCGTAGCTTCGGCTAAGCACTAATTTTTGCCTTGACCTGGCCAAAAATATCCGGGGGCTTAGCCGGCACAACAAACTTAACACAACACTAAATTAAATGCTCAAAATATCAAATATCAAAACATCAAAATTTAAATTTTACGGTTATAACTTTATAAATATTGAAAGAAACAAATTACATTAATAGCCTTTATCCTTTGACACTAGATTTAAAAGTGGCAAACCTGCTTCCATTCGCTTATAATTTTCAATAAGCTGAACAACAACGGCTTTAGGTTCAGAGACACTAGCATAATGCGGTGTCATGACAATTTTTTCATTTGCCCAAAAAGCATGCGTTACTGGTAAAGGTTCTTCATGATATACATCTAAAGCTGCGCCAGATAAATGTCCATTTCGTATGGCTGCTAGTAAATCTTCATCGACCAAGTGTCCACCTCTTGCCACATTAATTACATAAGCGTTTTCAGAAAGTTGTTGAAAAAAGGTTTTATTTAATATGCCTGTGGTTGCCGCTGTTAAAGGCAATAAACAAACTAGCACATTCGTGGTGTTTAAAAAGGTATTTAATTCGCCTTCTCCAGCGAAACTTGTAATTTTTTCGACGTTTTTATGAGTATTAGACCAGCCCTGAACTTTAAAACCAACATGCACTAAATCTTTTGCTACCTGAGTTCCTAATACTCCTAAACCCAAAATTCCGACAGTAACATCTGCGATACGTTGATATTTGACAGGTTGCCATATTTTTTTAATTTGATTGAGTTTATAAGAATCTAAATTTTTTAAATAATTTAATATCAGCGCTAAAACGTGTTCGGACATATCGATAGCCAATTGCTGGTCCACTACCCGCGTAATGGGAAGCTTTATCGGTGCTGAATTATCTTCAAAGATAAAATCGACTCCTGCCCCACTCGATGCTATATATTTTAAGTGAGGATAGGCTTTTAAACTGTCTTTAGGATGTATCCAAACTAAGGCTACTTTTACCTTTTCTTTGTCGTGAGGCTCCAAATAACTAAATACTTCAATGCTTGAATCATAAGCCTTAATTGCTTTTTTCCATGCTTCAATTTTGTCATCTTGCCTAATGATTACAATACTCATACTTTTTCTATTTCGTTTAATATCATGGAAAAATCTTCAATAAATGACCAGTTTTGATGTTCGGCTGTCGTGTAAATTTTTTCAATTCGCACCTTAAAATCTGCTGTAAATTGATGGTAAATAATATAAGAAACCGCTTGTTGGTAAGATCTTAGGATACTTCTATAAAAAACATCATTTACATTTTTTTCTTCGGAGTACGACTGTGCAATTTCAATGGCATACAACATCACATCAGCCACTAAAAACGGATTAAGCCCTAAAGTTATAAAATGTTTTATAAATTTTTGAGCTAGAGAACGCCTTGCCTTAGGTTTTTTTCTTCTGATAGGAAAAAACTCATTAGCAATTTTAACTTTAGCTTCTTGAACTCGTTTTTCTTCCTTTGGGTTGAAAATAAAATCGTAGTATTCTTTTACCGCAGGAAAACGGTTGTAAAGGTCTAAAAGCTGAACTTCTAATTCCTTTTTAGGAAGGCTTGTAAGATAATTTTTTAAGGCGCTTTTACTCATAGTAGCAAAGATAAGTTTAGTTCTATTTTAGTTCCATATTTTTCTAAAAATTTTATCAAACCTTAAATTATTCACAATTAAATCGTTATTCTAAGCTATTTTTTTGAAAAGTCAATAAAAAAACGTATTATGTAAATTCGTTTAATACAAACAGATATATGAGGCAACTAAAGATAATTAAGCAGGTCACCAATAGAGAATCAAAATCATTAGATAAGTACTTGCAAGATATCAGTAAAATAGATTTAATAACTGCAAATGAGGAGGTCGATTTAGCGCAAAGAATTAGAGAAGGAGACCAATTAGCCTTAGAAAAATTAACCACTGCAAATTTACGATTTGTAGTCTCCGTGGCGAAGCAATATCAAAATCAAGGATTAACCTTACCTGATTTAATTAATGAAGGTAATGTTGGTTTGGTAAAAGCAGCAAAAAGATTCGATGAAACCCGAGGTTTTAAATTTATATCTTACGCTGTTTGGTGGATTCGGCAGGCTATTTTACAAGCACTGGCAGAACAATCAAGAATTGTTAGGTTGCCTTTAAATAAAATTGGTTCTATTAACAAGATTAAAAAAGCATTTTCTTATTTAGAGCAAGCTCATGAAAGACCACCTTCTGCAGAAGAAATAGCTAAGGAGCTAGAAATGTCTGTTGGTGAAGTACAACAATCTCTTAAAAACTCGGGAAGACACGTTTCTATGGATGCCCCATTGAAAGAAGGTGAAGACTCTAACTTATATAGCGTAATAGGCTCTGACGAGTCGCCAAATCCTGATAAAAATTTATTGCAGCAATCTTTAAATATCGAGATAAACAGGGCTTTAGAGACGCTATCGCAACGTGAAGCGGATGTGGTTAAACTATATTACGGTATCGGAGACCAGCACTCTATGACTTTAGAAGAAATAGGTCAAACTTTTGATTTAACACGCGAACGTGTGCGGCAAATTAGGGAGAAAGCCATTCGTAAACTAAAGCACAATTCGAGAAGTAAAATATTGAAAACTTATCTCGGTTAATATAAAATCTCTAAATAATTTTAATAAAAAAAAGCTCGCAAATGCGAGCCTTTTTTATCATTTTCTTTTTCTAAGAACGACTTAGTTCGCTAATATTGTAATTTCCTAAAATTTCATTTAGATTGCTTATGAAATTTGCATAAGACGAGTTTTCTTGATTATTGTTTGCCATAGTTATATTTTTTATTGTTTGAGATTTGGGTTTTGATTAAAAAAAATCTAATTCTACTAGTTCGTTTAAACTTAAAATTTCATTTAGGTCGTTTAAAAAGGATAAATACTCTTCTCCGTAGGTATCGTATAACATAAATTTAATGATTTGGTTGATTTAATTTCTTGGGTTAAACTTATACTAAAAAAGTAAATGGCACAATATAATGTGGTGTATAGTCAATAAATCGTTGTAAAAGTATTTGTTTATATAGGTCAAAAAAACTAAAAGCACCACAAATAATTAAAAGTCCGTCTAAACGATCGAAAGCCATTATCCCTAATAAAAAGCTAGTATATTCAAGCATCTGAAATTTTGTAAGCCAATTTTCGGGTAAACGAATTTCTTCCAATATTTGACCATTAATCACACAAGAGTTGGCTAACGGAATAACCCGACCAACAGTAATTACACGTTTTTCTGTACGTTGACAAAATGATTTTAAGACATGGAATAAAGCATCGGTTTACAACAAACAATCCACATCCATGCAACCCATATAAGTATTGCTTAACAGGTACATTTCCGTATTGAAAGCATCGGATTTACAAACGTTTTCTTTATAAATTATAGTTAGTTTTGAGAACGACTGGTGTTTAGATTTATAAACAGTGCAAATAGGTTTTGATTTCCAATTGGTGTCTGTTTTTTGATCTATTTTCACTAAATCGTATGCATTAATCCTTTTTTGTAAGGTATCATCTTTACTCCCATCATTGACTATCATTACTTCGTAATTAACATATTTTAAAGATAAAAGCCAACGAATATTTTCCACAATCGTCATACCTTAGTTATACTCAGGTGCTACTATAGTTAATCTTGGAGTTAAAGGCGAAGCTATAAGCTTAGACAGGTCGCCAAAACTATTCATATTTTATAGTGGATAGAATTTCGGGTGGACGAATAGCCCATACTCGTAAATAATAAAAATCAAATTAATGAGAATTTAAATACGACATTTATATTTTCGAGAAGAATATTAAATACACCACTATACCTTTAGTTTGGTTTCTAGTTTGGATGGGAATTGCAATAATTGATGAAAAAAACTTTGCTCTTCCTTCGTTGGTCCGTTTTCGGTTTCCAAAACATTCTCTTTCCCATCGGCATCAAAAGAATAGTTTGTTGCAGGGTCTTCCCGAAAATCAATAGCAAACTCAACTTCAAAAACATCAAAAGGTTTAGGTTTTGACGGTTTTATTTTTAAGTCCTCTAATAAGAAACAAAACTCTAGAGACTGTAAATGGTCTTTGGTATTATTTTCTAGAACTGATATTTTAGTTTCTGCTAAAGTAATTGGCGCTTGAAGAATTGCTTCTCTAATGATGTCAGCCTTTGGTTGTATTGGTATTATATTTGCTTGCTCTGTAAGTTGATTTTTGCCTGATACCATCATTAAATCTTTTTGCAATTTGGCTTTTACAAAAAGTGCTTTTTTTCGAATTTCAAAATTGTGGTAGTTGTGCAGGCTATCTAAGAAAGTAATTTCTTTCTGGTTGCCTATCTCAAGAATTTCATCTAAAAGCAATAGTTTGCAGTAGTCATCGCTCATTTCGAACAGCGATTTGAAAATACTTTGGTAGTCGGTTAAAACTTCTTTGTCAACTTCCGTAATTTCAAATTTTTCTTCGAAGATTATACCTCTGCCTTGTATTTCTAAGTTTTCTTCTTTTTGATGATGATTATAGGGATCATTTAATCGGTTTTCATCCGGAACTAATGCACCTGCGATATCATTTTCTGCTGTCTCGGATAAGTCAAATTTTTCTTTTTGCACGAACTCAATTTCTCTATAGAAATCAGCAACTATAATTTCTTCTTTTATGTCTTTACGAGCTACATCGCCGTCGTTTAAGTCAATTTCATTGTTTTTTAAAATCTCATTAAGAGCGTTAGTTTTTTCAAGACGCTCAAAGAAGATTTGATGTTTTATCGTGGTAATATCTTTAAAATCATCAGATTCTTTAAACGGTGTTTCATGCACTCCTACATCAATTTTAGTTTCAAAAGTATTCCAGTCAATGTTCAATGAGTTGCTGCTGTTTGTAATTTCATCTTTAAATTCCTTTGCTTCTTCTAAATCTTCTATAGGCATTACATAAATAGGTGCAATAGTATTGATAGCACTTAATGCTTTGTTTTTTATAGTATAATTAATATCTAATCGATCTACTTCTTCTAAAAAATGAATATCTTCTTTATTCTGAAAATTTCCTATAGTATCAAGTATAACCAACTTTATGACATTCCTGCTTTTCCAGAAAATAGACTTTAAATTACTTCGTAAAGTTTCAAAATTAAATTTTTTAATACAACTTATGGCTTCCTGTTTTATATAAGCGCTCTTATGACGCACCAAGGCAATAATAGCTTGTTCTGAATCGCTTTGATTATAATGCCTTATCAATCGCGATGCAAACAGCACTACCTGTTTATTTTTTGAAGTCAACCAATTGCTAAACCTTGGAATTTGAAAGTTGTCAAAATTCGCAAGTACCTCTAAATTTTTTAATTGTTGCCACTTGGAGATCTGAAATTTAGTAGTATCCAAAAAACAAGAAATGCCCTTTTGCATGAGGATAACTATTGAAATTTTAACTTGTTTCCGAAATAGGTAGCGTTTGTGATTGATAAATCGACTCATAAAAATGTATGCTTCTAAAACCTGCATTTCTGTGAGCCCAAGCATACCCTGCGAAATTCTTTGCAAGCGCAAACTCTTGAGTTTCTGAAAAGCTTCAAGATTTAGACTCAAATCCTTATACAGTTGAAAGAGACGTTTGCGGGTATCGCCAGAAACATCTTTTTTAAGTTCAAATAATATTTCAGAGGGCACATCTCTGTTTTTTTTATCGATAATAAGTTCTCGGATGGCTACTTTTTTATGTAGATTGCTGTCTTTTTCTTCCTTTGTACCCTCGTGATACTGATAAAATAAAAACTCGCTCACCATTGGGGCTAGCTGCATTTTGAGTATAGTTCTTTCTGCTTTAATTTTATTAAATCTGTTTCTAAAATAAAAAATAAAGAAAAAATAAACTACTGCCAGAATGGTAAATAGGAGTGTTAAATCCCAAAGAATATAAGTATGTATCTTTGGAACGGATACTAAAATGTAGGTATTTAAGGTTTGGAGAGTCAAAATAACAATTTAATTTTAATGTGCTAATTCTTTTTGCAAACGCATATAAGTTCCGCTGAGCTCACTGGTTTTGCCATAAACTCACTGGTACTTAATTTAAAGGCGCAAACTATATTTTCTTCATAGCCTACAGAGGATGGTACGATGATAGGTGTGCTTAATTTTAATTGATTTCGTGCATAATCTGTCAATTCTAGACCCAAAAAATAAGGCATCATAATATCGATTATGATAATGTCTGGTTATGTTTTTTCAAGATATTCTTTCACTTTTTTATCATCAGCGCATATGGAGACTTGATGCCCATATTTTTAAGTCGGTAATCTATTGAAGCGGCTAGTAAAGCATCACCTTCGGTTAATAGTAATTTTTTAATGGTAATATAGCTTGTTATTTACTATTCTTTAATGCCGTCAAACTATTTTCAATGGCATTTTCAATCTCTGGATATTCTTGGATAAAACAATCGTATAAAAAATTTAAGTATTTAGCATCCTGATCCTCTACACATATTTTATGCATTTGCTCTACAATTCTGAATAGTCCATGAGCGTGCATCATTTTTAAACTTGCCTTAATTTTATGAGCATTAAAACGGATAGCGTCAAAATCAGCATTTTTTAAGTCTATTTTAGTTTTTCCAATAAATTCGATTACATTGACTTTAAAAAGTTGAATTAACTCTTCAAGGATCTCAACTTCATTTAGGCACTCCTTGAATAAAGGCTCTAGGTTAACATCAAAAGTATTCGACTGGTTGAGTTCTGATAGCACAGAATTTGTTGTTTTTGTCATATCATTAGGTGTTTCTGCTATTATTGTTTTAATTTTTTTTAATAATTCTTTGGCGTCGAATGGTTTTAAAACATAATCATTAATACCACTTTTCAGGCATAAATCTTTATCTTTTACCGAAAAATCAGCCGTTAAAGCAATAATGGGCACCGTTTTTATCTTAGTTTCTTTATTTGCTCGAATTATTTTGGCAACTTCAAAACCACTAGTTTTAGGCATTCTCAAATCCATGAGAATTAGGTCTATTCTTTGAGTCTCTAAAAGCAATAAACCTTCCTGAACATCATCAGTTATAAAAGATTTACCTCCCCAACTGTGCAATCTGTTCTGAATTAGCTTTTGATTCATGGTATTATCTTCAAACACCAAAATAGTAATATCTTTTAATTGCGCTGAAATGGTATTTTTATCTTCTATAATTTCAGTGGTTTCTACGACAGCTTTTGAACTAATTTTATAAGGAATTGAAAAAACAAATGTTGTTCCTTCACCTACTTTACTGGTAACTGCAATTTCACCTCTCAAAGAAGTAATAAGATGTTTTACAATACCTAAACCAAGACCAGTGCCCCCATATTTTTTCGAGATATGAGCATCAGCTTGTTTGTAATAATCGAAAATAGTGTCAAGATTATTCTCCGCAATACCAATTCCTGTATCTTTAATCGTAAACCTTAAAAACAGCGTGTCATTCTTTATAATATTTGCCTCTATATTAACATCTATTCTCCCTTTTTCAACAAATTTTATGGCGTTACCTACTAAATTGAGTATTATTTGTGATAGTTTTGATGGGTCGCCTATTAATACGCTAGGTATTTTATCATCGATGGAAAAATTAAAAATAACATCTTCATTTACAATTAAGGTTTTGCATAAATAGCATACATCTTTTATTAAATGATGAATATTAAAATTAACAGACTCAGTAGGACTGTTGCCTGAACTTACTTTTGAATATTCTAAAAGTTCATTTATAATCGCTAAGAGCGTTTTTGATGCCGATTTAATCGCAGAAACATGATAGCGCTGTAAGTCTGACAAAGTATCTTCTAACAACAAATCAGTAAAACCAATAATCCCGTTTAAAGGTGTTCTAATTTCGTGACTTACTTTTGCGATTAATAATTCTTCTGAATCTTTAATGACCAAATTTTCAGGAGATTTTGGAAATTCATCTTCTTGCATCTTCAAAAATGTATCAGCACTAGAAACAGAATCACCTTCTATATTTTCTTTAAAATATTGAAAAGATTTTTTTAGTCTGGCCGCTTTGTCAGCTGTAAGCTCTTCAAACGAAAAACTATTAAGTTTTACTTCTAAATCAGAAATATACGAAAGGAGTTCTGTTGATTTCAATATATGGCTTTAGGTTTGTACTGGATTACTTGTGTTATTGCATTTATTAATGAATTTGTTGTAAATAATTCATTTTTTAATTTACAAGTATAAAATTGAAGGAAAGCCTTGAAGAGTGCAACAAAATGTTATCTATACAGCTTTAATTGTTGTAAAAGACACAAATTAAGAGGTGTACTCAATATTATTTTATTATATACCATAACAATTTGCAGTTAACCCGTAAAAATATTAGGCTTATAATTAGGAAACTACCTTGATTATATAATGATATAATTGGTATTTAGAAAGTTAAAACATTTTATCAAACTATTTTTGTAACCAAAAAAGTAGGATTTCTAATAAAAAAAGAATAAAAATAATTATTTTATTCAAAGTAATTATTCAAAAAAAGTAGTCTAAAATATTATATATTAGTTATTTGTGTCCGATTTATTCGCTAATCTATCTTTCACGTATTCAATCTTTGTTTTGTGGTGTGCTATTGGCTTTCCATCTGCTCCTAAATTAACCATAATTATATTGTCAACCGTAACAATCGTTTCATGTGTCATTTTATTACGAACCTCGCAATTAAGTGTTAACGAGGTTTTTCCGAATTTAACTACTTCAATTCCTATTTCTATAATATCGCCTTTGATTGCGGTACTCATAAAATTAATTTCGGACATGTATTTGGTAACTACCTTTTTATTTTCCAATTGAATAATACTGTACAGCACAGCTTCTTCATCAATCCAGGCCAGTACTTTACCTCCAAATAGGGTCTCATTTGCATTTAAATCTTCGGGTTTTACCCATTTTCGCGTATGATATCTCATGGTTTCTTAGTTTATGAGTGTGTTAGTGGATTAAAATAAAAAATGAACTTGAACTCTTGCCCTGAGCGCAGTCGAAGCGTGAATTTTCTTCGGTTTTAATAATATTAATTTGATACAAAAATACTCAAGTTATTTTGTTAAGAATGGATATAAAAGCCTTTTCCCTTCATTTTTTGTGAAATGAGAATTTAAATGTTGTCTTTTGTGGAATTCAGTAATATTATGGCATCATAATATTGAAGTTGGTATTTTTCTCTTTTTAAATGAAACGATGTTGATAAAATCGTTAAAAAGAAAAATAAAAGCCCTAATTAATGCATTTTATATTGATTAGTTTTATAAAAAAAAGTGATTATGAATGCAAGAGATTTAAATTTATTAAATATTCGACCAAATATTGCTTCTGCTCGCGTTTCAGAAGACATGAGTACCGATGAAAATTTTCAAAATAAGACCATACGCCCTATTCTAAAATTACAAAATCAGCTTATTTTATTGCTTTTTAAAAATTACATCACCAAGCACAAGAATAATTTTTATACCCTGAGCTTAGAAAAACGAAATATTTACATAGATAATGCCATCCAAAAAGATATAAAGTTTCGCAATTCTTTGAAAGGGATTGTTATCGGACTTTTTACATTGGAAGAATATGAGCTGTATATTCAAAATTCGTCCTCTTTAAACAAGCGCATGATGAATATGGTCATTGAACGATTGAAAGATCAGATTCAGTTTTTTGAAACAGGAGCTTTAGTTTAATAAGGACTGTCCATTTAAATCTGTCGTTAAAATATCGCTCATCAAATCAAAATAAGGTTTTATGGCGACAAACGAGCTTGAAATTTTATCTGCAAAATCTGTTGCAAGAACCTCTTCATCTGTAAAATTACGAGTGAAGATAAATTGCTTTTTCTTGATTAAATCGATGTTTTTATCCTCCTTATCAAAACCCTTGGGTGCTGTTTTTAATTCGTCGCCTTGTAAATCTCCCCAGATTTTTTTGAAAGATACATAAGATATCACTTCTCTAAATTCGTCCGCATCCAGTTCTAACTCCTTTCGAATTCTGAACAAATCTTCTTTGTTTGGTTCCCAAAATCCGGCCGCAATAAAAGTATTCCCTGGTTTTATTTGCATATAATAACCTCCACGTAGTTTGGCGCCATTTCTTATAAAAGACCCCGCTATGTGCGATTTATAAGGTGTTTTATCTTTAGAAAATCGAACATCACGATAAATACGGAACATTTTTAGTTTCTCTATATCGTCATGTGCTTTAAACTTTTCTAAAACGGCCGTAAAAACTTCTTTAACGGCCTCTTCATATTTCTTAAAAGTTGATTTATGCGCATCAAACCATTCTCTATTATTATTCTTTTCTAAATCTTTTAAAAAATGTAAAACTTCTTTATTTAATGATGTTTTAAGCATTCAGATAGGGTTTTCAACAAATTTAATTAATAAGTTAACTAAATTAAACAAGTCTCTTTTAAATTTATAGTTAATTTTGATTTTTATTTTCTCGAATTATGGATTCAAAATCGATTATTAAAAGGATAAACGAGCACAAAAAACAGCCTAATTTACGGTTTAGACTCAAAAAAAGAGTAGAAGAATTTACAGATAAGTTGTTCTATACCTTGTTTGATATAGAAACCCCTGTAGAAGAAAATTTGTTGCTTCTTGAAAAACAATTCGATGAGTTGGTTGAATTAGGATGCTGGCAATTAGATAAACCTTGCAAAACGGTTTGGGAACATTATGTAGTAAAACTTCCGGAAATATTAGAAAATCTGAATTTAGACGCAGAAGCTTTTTTGAATTGCGATCCTGCTGCCTCATCAATAGAAGAAATTTATATGGCCTATCCAGGTTTTTACGCTATTGCTATTTACCGATTGGCACATGAATTATATGTAGAAGGTTTTCCGCTAGTACCTCGATTAATGACAGAATATGCACATCGCCAAACGGGTGTCGATATCAATCCTGGGGCACAAATAGGAAAGTCATTTTTCTTAGATCATGGTACTGGAGTAGTTATTGGGGAGGCGGCTATCATTATGGATCATGTACGTATTTATCAAGGTGTAACCCTTGGCGGTTTGTATGTGGCTAAAAATCTTCGTCAGACAAAAAGACATCCAACCATTGAAAGAAACGTAACCATTTATGCAAATGCAACCATTCTTGGCGGTAAAACAGTGATTGGAGAAAATAGTGTTATTGGTGGAAACGCTTTTATAACCTCATCAGTTCCTGCCAATTCAACAGTATATCATAGCCCAGAAATCAAAATAAAAACTTTACCGAATGTCCCATAATCTATTAGACCTAATAGGAAATACACCTTTAGTAGCGTCTCGTGTTTTAAATACGAATAAAAATGTTACCTTACTTTTTAAACTAGAAGGCCACAATCCCGGCGGAAGTGTAAAAGATAGAGCTGCGCTGAATATGATAAAAAGTGGCCTTGAACGTGGAGACATATCAAAAAACACCGCATTAATTGAGGCTACTAGTGGTAATACAGGAATTGCATTAGCCATGATTGCAGGGATTTATGGTTTGTCAATTGAGTTGGTAATGCCCGAAAATTCCACTAAAGAAAGAGTGCAAACAATGCGTGCTTATGGCGCAAAAGTTACATTAACTCCCGCAGATGTGGGTATTGAAGGCGCTAGAGATTATGCGGAAGCAAAAGTTAAAAACGAAGGTTTTTTTATGCTCAATCAGTTTGGTAATGACGATAACTGGAAAGCACATTACCAGACTACAGGCCCAGAGATATGGAAGGATACCCATGGAAAAATAACTCATTTTGTTTCTTCCATGGGCACTACTGGCACCATTATGGGAACTTCAACCTATTTAAAAGAACAAAACGAGAACGTGCAAATAGTAGGCGTACAACCCACAGATGGTTCTAGTATTCCAGGCATCAGAAAATGGCCAAAAGAATACCTGCCTAAAATATTTGATGCTTCAAAAGTAGATAAGGTAATGGAAGTAAGTCAAGCTGAGGCTGCTGAAATGGCCCTGAGATTAGCAAAAGAAGAAGGTATTTTTTCTGGAATGAGTAGCGGTGGTGCAACAACTGCGGCCTTAAGATTGGCCAACACTTTAGAAAGTGGTGTTATCGTAAGCATTATTTGCGATCGTGGAGATCGATATTTGTCTTCCGGTTTGTTTGATGAATAGGTTTTGGATACTGGGTTATTGGTGAAAAAGTTGATGGCTGATGGTTATCGGTAATAAGAGTTGCTAGTTCAAGTTATTTAAGGTTTTTCATTGAGAGAAATATCACTTAAAACTCAACATTTAAAACTTACAACTTTTTTTGAAATTAGTACTTCATATTCTTACTTAGTAATTAGTAGTCAACACTTTGTACTTTTTTTACAACCATTTTTTCCTTTTAAAATAAATGAGCATGCCAATGAACATTACAATCATAACTCCCCAGATAAAGTAATATCCATAATTCCAATGCAATTCGGGCATGTGATCGAAATTCATACCATAAACACCCACAATAAAGGTTAATGGAATAAAAATAGAAGCCATGATTGTTAATACTTTCATGACTTCATTCATTTTATTACTCATATTACTCATATACATTTCCATTAAACTCATGGACATTTCTCTGTAAATTTGTAAACTTTCATTAATTTCTATACAGTGATCTTGTACATCCCTTAAAAATAATTTAGTATCACTTGTAATTAATTTACTTTCTGTTTCAAGTAGGCGACTTACAATTTCTTTAACAGGAGCAATTTGACGGCGAACTTTTAGAACTTCTTTTTTAAAATCTTGGATTTTGTGCGCAACCTCAGGCGTAGGGTTGTCATAGACCTCATGCTCTAAATTTTCGATAGTATCATTGATGTGTTCCAAAACGGTAAAATAGTTATCAACGACAGCATCTATTAAAGCAAAAAACAGGTAATCTGCTCCTCTTGTTCGAATGCGGCCCGATTTATTTTGAATACGTTCGCGCACCCCATTAAACACATCGTCTTTCAATTCTTGCAAAACCACCACCGAGTTTTCAGTTAATACCATGGCCAAATGCTCACTTACAATCTCTTGATTTTCATCTAAATAAAGCATATTAAATACGCTAAAAATATAGGCCTCATATTCGTCGATCTTTGGTCGCTGGTGGGTATTTACAGCATCTTCGACCACTAACGGACTTAATCCTAATGATTTACCTAAACTATCAATAAAGGTTTCATCGCTAAGACCTACAACATTAATCCACGAATTGAGTTGAGATTTTTCCGCCTCAACAATGGCGTCTAAAGTTTCTGGAAAAATATGATCTATAGACTTTTCATCATAATTAATAATAGCCACCGTTGTAACCGTACCCTCTCTATTTCCTGTATAAGTGATTGTTCCAGGTGCCTTATTCATTTTCTGATGCACCTTGGAAGGCTTTTTAAAACGCTGTTTAAATCTTGGGTTTTTTACAGTCATATTTTTTGTCTTAACAAAGTCCTTGTATTTAATTTAAAATTACTCAAATTATTAGATAATTGAGTTGCTATCTAAAATTTAAACTGTTTAAGATTAACCCCGAACCTGGCGCGACGAAAGGTAATTTCATTTCGCTATCCGCACTCAGGGAATTTTGCACCTCCTCCAAAGAGAGTTCTCCCTTCCCTACTTGCACCAAAACGCCCATCATCATTCGTATTTGATAACGCATAAAGCCTTCTCCTGCAACATGTAAACCATAACTATTTTCTGGAAAAAAATTTGCTTTAAGTAGAGTATTCACCTTTATACTACATGAACTTATTGTTCTTATAAATTTTGTATTTTCTTGAGGTTTAGCTGTATACAATTTAAAATTATGTGTTCCAACAAATAGCTTTACAGCTTGCATCATCAAGTCTAAATTTAAATTTTCTAAAAATGTTACAAGATACGGGGCACAGAAAGGATGACTTTTCTCCCCAAATGCAAATAAATAAATATACTCTTTTTCTTTACTGTTTTGGATGATATTAAAGGATTTATCCACCTCCGTGATCTTTAAAACCTGAATATCTGGAGGTAAATTTATATTAAATTGATGTAAAAAATCCTTGAGATTTTGAAGCGGATCTCCATCTAAATACAGCTCAAAAGCAGCGTCCAAAGCAGAAACTTTAGCGTCAGTTCTGCCAGCCCCTAGTATTTTAAATTTTCTGTGAAGCAAAACATATTTGAGCGTTTTTATGAGCATCGACTCAATAGTTTTTTGTCCTGGTTGTTTTTGCCAGCCACTATACCTAAAACCTAAATATTGAATCCGTATCAAATAATAATGACGCTGTTTTTGCATTGAATGTGTATTGTTAGGTAAATGTACTATTAATCTAATAGTATGAAAACATAATTTTTTATGCCATAATTCTTGATTGAATTATAATTTAGTTGATAAAATGCTTTTCCTACATATTTTTATGGGCTAACAAATTAAATCATTTAAACCAAAAAATTAGTAGCTGAATGTATTATGTTACACACCTTTTTGTTAATAGAATCAACTTATTTAATATCTTGCTTATCGTTTTCAAATAAATTTAATATATCCTCAATATGAAAAATATAATTTCCTTCTTACTCTGTTTATATGCACTATGCAACTCCCTAAATGCTCAAGATTTTTCGTTTCCTAAGGGCGTTTATATGTCTTTTGAAGAAATTTTAAAAAAAGAACCCTCAAATTCAGTAACGCTAGAAATTATTAAAAGATCCAATACTGATATAAAAATGAGTGGTGGTAATGATTATAAACTAAACTCCAACGATAAATTGATCACCAATAAAAATATTAGAAAAGATTTTTGGGGGTATTCTGAAGGCGACACCTTATTCATTAATTGTTTTAAATTTGATATTCATCAAGGATACACACCCTTACTAAGTGATGGCAAATTTTTAGTAATTAGAGCGGGCTTGTCTTCCAATCCTGATATGCAAGAATACCAACTTCAAAATAAAAAACTACTAGGCTTGCATTTTGGTCCTCTTGTGGGTGGAATTCAAGGCGCAAAACTTGCGATGCTCCGCTTTATATACGTAATAGACAAAGAAACAAAAACAGTAAAAACTGTTTCTCCCGACTATTTAAAGGTACTTATGCTTAAAAGCCCTGAACTCTTGGCTGATTATCGTCAAGAAGAAGATTCTGAAAACCCTAATGTAATCATGAAATACTTGTTGGTTCTGAATAAAAAATAAATGCTTCCTAAAGAGTATAAAAAGGGTTAAAATAATAAAAAAGAACCATAGTTTTTATGCATTAGATCTAAAATGATTTAAAAATTAATATTTACATTTTAAATTTTCTGCTGGCAACTTTTCGTTTTCTATTTCTAGTTTTTCATATTTAACTAACTTAAAAACCATCATCTGTAATCTCCACCCGCTTTACTTCGCCATACTTTTTCGCCAACTCTTCTATTTCTGATGCTTTACCAACGAGTACGAATTGAAAATTGTCTTTTGGAAAATAGCTGTCAATTAAAGTTTTAGAAGTGGTTAAGTTTAAATTATCTACCTGTTTCGTAAAGGAGTTAATGTACGATTCATTAAAATCATACACAAACATATCGGTCAATAAGCCAGCCAAAGCGCCGTTAGTTTCGTAATCTGGCGGAAATTGACCTTTTACATAGTTTTTAGCAGAGGTTAAAATAGCCTCATCTAAACCTTTGCTGTGCAAACGATTATAGGTTTCTAGAGCTAAGTCTATCGCTTGCTCGGTAGTCTCATTCGCCGTAAATGTGCTGATGATAAAGGTTCCACCTATTTTATAAGGACTAAAATTACTTCTTGCGCCGTAAGTTAAGCCAGAATTTACACGGAGTTCATCATTTAACCATGAGGTAAAACGACCACCAAGGATGGTGTTAATCACACTAATCCCCACGTAATCTGGATTATTTCTAGCTATCCCTAGACCACCGATATAAAAAGTGGTTTCCGTAGCATCTTCTTTATTCACTAACAGAACCCTTGGTTTTTCTATTGTAGGAAGTCCATCTAAAGTAAGTTTTGGAGCGGCACTGCCTTTCCAGCTACCAAAAAGCGCTTCTAATTGTGCTTTCATGGCTTTGGTGTTAAAATCGCCAACAACAGCGATAGCAGAGGCTGATGGCACAAAATGACTTTTATAAAAATCCACAATATCCTTATTCGTAATTTTTTCAAGAGTGGCTTTGGTTCCTCCTTGTGGATTTCCGTAGGGATGTTCTCCGAATACAAACTTATTATAATAACTGCCAATTACGGAGCGCGGACTTTCTTTGGCCTGGTCCATTTCAACCAATCTGCGGCTCAGCATTTTATCAATTTCTTCTTGTGGAAAAGTCGGACTTAATAACACATCTTTAATAATAGCTAGGATTTGTTTTTGGTCTTTCTTCATAAACGAAGAAGACAAATATGCATTTTCTTTGCTTGCACCTGCGTTGATTCTAGCACCTACATATTCAACATTCTCTTCAATGGCACTTTTTGTGTAGTTTTTACTGCCTAATAACATCGCATCAGCAGTAATACCAGCTAAACCACTATTATCTTTGGTATCGTAAATAGCACCGGCAGGGAAAACACCTCTAAATTGAATCAAAGGCACTTCACTTTGCTCCATTAAGTAAATCGTAAGTCCGTTTTGTAATTGAAACTTAGTGTATTCTGGTAATTTAAAATTATCCTGTGCTATAAGTGAAGCAGTAAAAAATAGCGCAATCACCGCAAAAAATAGCTGTTTTATATAATGTTTCATTGTTTTTTGGTTTAAAATTAAAAGCAAGCTTAGTTGTTATTTAGACTCTTCTTGGCTTTGCGTTTCGTTGTTTTGTAACACTCCGACTGTTCTATTTTTTTGTGTAAAATAGGTTTTCGCCACTCTTCTAATATCGTCAACAGTTACTTTTTCATAAGCTTCTGGAGCGTTGTACATCTTTTTATAATCATCAAAATAGAGTTCGTAGGTTCCTAAAGTATTACTTTTACCATCTATAGTTTCTAAAGTTTGGTAAAACTCCATCAGCTTTTGATTTTTTACTTTTTGAAGCTCTTTCTCTGTAATTCCGTTGTCAATCACATCATCTAAAACAGTCAACATACCTGCTTCAAGCTCACTAGCACTTATTTCTTGATTAGCAACGCCATAGATATAAAATAAATTAGGATCAAAACTTTCTGGCATATAGCTAAATACTGAGGTTGCCAATTGTTTTTCGTTCACCAAAGTGCCGTAAAGCTTACTGCTCTTACCGTTACTTAAAACAGCATTTAACACATCTAAAGCAAAATAATCTTCATGTTTTGTTTCAGGAATATGATATGCCAGCAATACATTGGGCGTACTTACCTGCTTATGCACCATAACCCGTTTTTCACCTCGCTGCTCAGGTTCAACGGTATGTACTTTTCTAGGAGTTGCTTTTGATGTTATGGGTTCAAAATATTGTTTTGCTAAATTCCTTACACCTTCTAAAGTAACATCTCCAGAAATAACGACTACCGCATTGTTTGGCGCATAGTAAGTATCGAAATAGGTCTGTAAATCTTCGATAGTCCAATTTTTTATATCAGATTCATAGCCAATAACGGACCAACGATAAGGATGTGCTGAAAAAGCAGAAGATTTTACCTCTTCACTTAAATTTCTGAAATTAGAATTTTCCAACCCAGTGCTGCGCTCACTAAGTACTACTCCCCTTTCACTCTCCACCATTTTGGGATCTAAAGCTAAATGACCAATTCGATCTGCTTCTAAATCGAAAATAGTTTCTAAGGAAGACGAGGGAAACCAATCTGTGTAAACTGTAACATTTTCGGTCGTGTAGGCATTATTACTTCCACCAGCAGCTTCCATAGTACGATCGAACATCTTGGGTCCAAATTTTTTGGAACCGTTGAACATCATGTGTTCAAAAAAGTGCGAAAGCCCAGTAATACCTGGATATTCATTTCTAGAACCTACCTTCCAAAATATATACATATTGGCATTAGGAATGCTATGGTCTTCTAAAACCATTATTTTCATTCCGTTATTAAGAGTAAAACTTTTAACGTCTTCTGCTTTACTTTGAGAAGATAATACTAAAGCACATTGCATGGCTAGAATTGTTAATAGAATTTTTTTCATTTTCAATTGAATTTAGTCGCATTTAAAGATAGGAATATGATACAATACAAAGCTCAAAATCTCATAAAAATTGATAGAAAAATAATGGCATTGCATTTTATGGGATTTTTCACCACATGTTTTTGATACTTCTCAACATTGATTGTTTTTCAACGATTAATTTCAAATAAATAAATTCAACCCTCGTTTTTAATTCCGAACGGTTCCCCATGACCTTGAAACCTACTTTATGTTATTATTGTTACGCCTTTTTCCCCTAAGGACATTACTTTTAATATCAGCAGTTTTGCTGCTGATATTAAATGTTTTTAGCTTTTACAGCTTGTTTACCGATAAGTTTTCTTTTTCGAAATACGCCAATTATATTTTTCCATTTTTAACCATCGTACATTTTATTTATTTATACACGCTATGGAAAAAAACTAAAGTTTTAGAAACGGCTGACGTTTTTTTGAGAAATATTGAATATGCGCTCTATTTTATTTATATGGTTTACCTCTTCAAATTTGGGGAATCTATTTTTAGATTTATGGCTTACAATGATTTTAAAAATGAAATTATTCCAGAAAACTTTATTCCTATCGGGATTTTTCTAATGATTTTACACTTTTTTATGTTAGTAGTTACACCGCTTACCTTTATATACAGAAAAAATAATATTGGGGAATATAACTTTGATGAATTGCATGATGATATGCAGTCGTGGAAATAAAAAAAATCCTAACGAAAAATTCATTAGGATTTTTTAAAACTTTATACCTCGAAAACTACAGTCCACTTATAAAGCTACTGTATAAATCTTTAAATTGATAGCCTTCGTCAAAACGATATTTATTTAGTTTTTTATGGGCTACCAAACCCCATAAAAGTAGTTCTTTTAAAAAGTAAACATCCTCTTTGGCATAATCAGACTGGTATTCTTTTATTAATTGATTTAATGCTGGAATGTCATCTAAGGCACGTTTATACTCTTCGTCGGTATAATCATCAAGCAACTCAAAACCATCGCCTTGAAAAAACCAATGTAACAATTCGTCATAGGGAGTTGCTTCGCCTTTTTTCTCTAACTTATTTATTTTAGGAAAGAAATTCTCAAAAAGCGTTTTTACGGCATCATCAATTAAAATACTAGCTACACCATCTGCACCTTCTTGTTCTCCCTCATAAACCAATTCTATTTTTCCTATGATAGACGGAATAATGCCTAGAAAATCGCTTAACCTCACCGAAGTACTTTCGGCACCAGTTAATAAAGCTCTACGTTCGGCAGTACTTAGTAAATTTTCGAATGCAGTAATACTTGTTCTGGCACTTACCCCACTCTTAGCATCAACATATTCGCTTTTACGAGCCTCAAAACTTATCTGTTCAAGCAAATCTTTGGCAAGATCAGGAACATAAACCGCATTGGTTTGTCTTGGGTCTAATTTAGATTCCTGCGCAGTAATTTTACGCGCCGTTACAATATCGTCTGGATAATGAGTTAGTATTTGAGAACCAATTCTATCTTTTAAAGGGGTAACAATACTTCCTCTATTGGTGTAATCCTCAGGATTTGCTGTAAATACAAATTGTATGTCTAACGGCAGACGCAATTTAAAACCTCGAATTTGAATATCCCCTTCTTGTAAAATATTAAAAAGCGAAACTTGAATTCTAGCCTGTAAATCTGGTAATTCATTAATCACAAAAATACAACGGTTGGCACGCGGAATCATACCAAAGTGCAACACGCGATCATCGGCATAAGATAGTTTTAAGTTTGCGGCCTTTATAGGATCTACATCGCCTATTAAATCTGCCACAGTTACGTCTGGCGTCGCTAATTTTTCAGAAAAACGTTCTTTACGATGTAGCCATCCGATCGGGGTAGCATCACCTTTTTGCTTGATTAATTCTATCGCATAACGAGATATTGGGTTTAAAGGATCATCGTTAATTTCGGAGTCTGCCACTACGGGTATATACTCATCTAATAAATTGACCATTAAGCGTGCTAGACGTGTTTTTGCTTGCCCACGCAATCCCAATAAATTGATATTATGACGAGATAAAATGGCTCTTTCCAATTCAGGAATAACCGAATTCTCGTATCCCCAAACGCCTGAAAAAGTTTCCTCTCCATTTTTTATTTTATCTAGCAAGTTATCCCTTAGCTCGTCCTTTATTTTTTTACTTTGATACCCTGCTTTTTTTAATTCTCCTAGTGTGGTAATTTCTTTATAGTTCAATTTTCTTTTTTTTTGGATTAATAGATATATAGATAGTTGAATTTTTAGATCTCTATAATGATATATTTATACTTTTTTTACAAGAAACCGTAAGCCGAACGGGCAGATTTCACAAATAAAAATTATATTTTGTTATATTTAATATTGATTTATAATCTCTTTCTTTGATATGAATTTTACGAATTTTCACTAATAAAAATAACTATTTATCATTGGTTTTCTGTTTTGTGATTACCATCAACCAACAACGATCAACGAACAGCTATCTTTTATTTCAGCTTCTTCTTCCTATTCGCTTCGTAGTCTTCAAAAATCATTTCTCCGAGTCCTTTTAAGCCAGTGAAAAAAGCTTTTCCTTTATTGGCTTCGGTAAAATGACGAATGAATTGCATTAAATAGGGGTCTTGGGCAATCATAAACGTAGTAATCGGTATGTGAAGCTTTCTTGCTTGGCGCGCCATATTATAACATTTTTCAACAATAAAATCATCTAAACCTACACTATTTTTATAATAGGTACCGTCTGGCATTCGCAAGCAACTTGGTTTACCATCGGTTATCATAAAAATTTGTTTGTTGGTATTTCGCTTGCGTCTCAACATGTCCATGGCTAGCTGCAAACCTGCAACTGTATTCGTATGATAAGGTCCGACTTTTAAGTATGGTAGCTCTTTTATTGGGATTGACCACGCATCGTTTCCGAATACCAAAATATCTAAAGTATCTTTTGGATATCTGGTGGTAATAAGTTCAGCCAAAGCCATTGCCACTTTTTTAGCAGGGGTAATTCTGTCTTCTCCGTACAAAATCATACTATGACTAATATCAATCATTAGAATAGTACTCATTTGCGCTTTGTGGTGCGTATCTTCGACAACCAAATCGTTTTCGCTTAGGGAGAAATCACCAATACCATTATTAATTTGGGCATTTTTAAGACTTTCTGTCATTGAAATATGCTCTAAACCATCACCGTATCGATATTCACGCAATTCTCCAGTATGCTCATCGCCTTGCCCAGATTTACCTGTTTTATGATTGCCTGCACCATTTCGTTTTAGTTTTCCAAAAATCTGTTCTAAAGCCCTTGTGCGAATTAAGCGTTCCATTTTAGCTGTAATTGATAGGTTTCCACCACCGTCTCCTTCTTGCCCTTCTTCCCCGTTACCAGCACCATCCTCAAATTCTTCTCGCAAATAACCTTTTGCCTTTAAATCTTCGATAAAATCCTCAATAGTGTAATTCTCATCTGTTAATTCATACTCCTTATCTAGCTCACGCAACCAATCAATCGCCTCGTCAACATCACCAGAAGTATGTGTAATGAGTTCTTGAAAAATGTCAAAAAGTTTTTCAAAGGGTGTTTGATCCGTGGCTTCATAAGTTTGAAACCGGAATCCTTTTCTTGTATTCATAGCCATAGCATAAAAATACAATAATTTATAAAAGAAACGCAGAGTTTTGCTAAAATCTTAACGCTTTATGATAACTTTATGGGTATGGAATTACAACAAATAAAAGGCTTTTTAGACACCCCACTACTTTGGGACGGAAAACTATTAGGTGTTGAGCAATTTATTTTTAAAAATCCTGATATCCAATCCTTTGAAGCTCAAGTTATCCCTCAGAATATTCGGTTAGGGCATCAGGTAGAACATATTTTTTACCAGTTACTAGACCATAATCAAAATTATGAAATTCTATTGTTTAATCAACCTATAAAAAATGAAAATAGAACCATTGGAGAAATTGATTTTATTATAAGAGATACTCAAACCCAAGAAATTATTCATATCGAGTTAACCTATAAATTCTATATTGTTGATATAACTATCTCCGAAAAAATACATCAATTGACTGGACCAAATAAAAGAGATAGTTTTCATGATAAGTTACAAAAAATAAAACAACATCAGTTTAAACTAATACAATCAAAAGAAACTCTTAATTTATTTAAAACAAGATCAATAGATAGCAAAAAAATAATTTCTAAAACTTTTTTTAAAGCACAATTATTTTTACCCTATAAGAGTGCCAAAATTAATATTACACCCTTTAATTCTGCTTGTATTTGCGGCTTTTGGTTGCGTTTGGAAGATTTTGAATCTGCATTTTTTTATAAAGAATTATACTATTTGCCATCAAAAAGAGAATGGATTATAGCACCACATAAAGATGTGGCATGGAAGACCTATAAAGAAACTTGTATTATTATAAAAGAGCGTCATTCCCAAAATAACTCCCCTATGGTTTGGGTAAGGAGGAATTCTACTTTATTTGATAAATTTTTTGTTGTTTGGTAATCTGAGCAATATATTGATAAACTTTTCGTTTTTTCAATCAACTATTTATAACAACCCCCATGTCTAAATTTGTTATTTTTTCTGCGCTTTTTATTTGTGTTCTATTTTCTGAAAGTAAAATTGAATGGTATGCTGTTTACAACAATGCTAGTTATGCGCTAAACCATTCGAAAAAGCATTGGAAGCTAATAACTTTGATCATCAAAAATTTTACTCAGACAAAGCCTTAAAAGCTTATGAAAAGATTGAAATTCTTTTACAGGGTTGTGATGACGAAGCATTGCTTTTAAATATAGAAAATACCATCAAAGATTTAGAAAACGCTGCAGATGCGCCTGATTGGGATCGAGGTCGTTTTTATACCAAAAGAGTATATCAAAAAACACAAGATTTAATTACCATGCTGGATCTTAGATCTACAGAAAATGCCTTGACAACCGTTGATGAAAATTAGTGACGTTATGAAAACACCCATATACCTTGGAAAATAAATTATCAAACAAATTTCAAGACTTATTTTTAGTCCATTGAAAATCAATAGTATAATTGTTCAAAGTAACGTAAGTCAGAATCGTATTTGTTAAGGTTTTTACCTATTATTTAACAGCTAATTCCCGTGTTAACCAACCCCTTCTGCTTGCTGTTGCAATAGCGTAAGGGGTAATCCAAAACAATCCAAAGGTGAATAAGATACTATAAGAGTAGGCCCAAAATGCTTTTGAAACACTATACCTTCTAGCATAAAACAACACCGAAAAGGTTGAAATTACCAAAATACTCAACAGTGTAGAACTTAGGAATAATACAGGATGCGATATAATAAAATATAGCATGAACAAAAGAAAAGGATAAGTCATTATAATTTTTAAAGCCTGACTTATAAATAATAATCTTGCACCTACTTTAGATTCTTTTCTAAAATTTGTAAATACATATTTTGCCATGACAATATTCTCACGAACATTACTTCTACCCCAACGAATAAACATTTTGTACAAGCCTTTATATCTTTCAGGTACGTTTGTAAAAGCAAATGCATTTCTTTGAAATAGAACGTGATATCCTTGTTTTAAAATCATATTGGTCATAGCTCTATCTTCCCCAATATCTGAAGCTTGCCCCATAAAAGTTTGATTTATCCATTCTGGAAGACAGTCAAAAACAGCTTTTCTTCTGTAAGCCGCTAAAGCACCAGGCGTACATAGCACCGTATTTAAGGAACTTTCAGCTGAGCGTCTAAACTCAAAACTTAAAACAAAACTTACATTCAGCATCTTAGGCAGAATGGCCTTATCATTATTTAAAACTTGAATATTACCAGCAACCGCACCACATTTTTCATTTACTACAAAAGGACTCACTAAATTTCGTAAAGTATCTACATTAACCACAGAATCACTATCTACAGTTACAAAAACCTCGCCTGTACCCAAATTAAAACCGCGATATAAAGCATGACGTTTTCCCATATTTTTAGGTTGTCGAAAAATATCAATACGATTCCCTAAAATTTTCTTGGCCTCCTTCATCCAATACCATGTATCATCTTTACTTCCATCATCAATAGCTAAAAGTTGTAGTTTTGACTGTGGGAAGTCACTTTTTGCTAGACTCATTAGAGTTGCCCAAACTTGTTTGCCCTCATTATAAGCAGGAACAATAACGGTTACGGTCGGTAATTCTGCATCACTCACTGATTTTATTGGTTTATACTTAAAATATAGTAATAAATTATATATGAAAAATAATCCCTTAAAAGCCAGCAATAGTAACGAAACAACAATAAAAATAAATCCCCAGCTAGAATTTAGTCTTTCTAACTTTAATTGATTAAAGTCTTGCTGTAATAAAAAAACAATAATTGCCGCTCCAAACATTAAAATAAAAGAGCCTATCATTACAGTAATACTCCAGGTGTTCTTTTCTTTGTTTACTATTAATTTTTCACTTTTATCAAAAGAAATTTGCTTATTTAAGGCAATCCATCTTTCATTAAAGTTAATGTAAAAATTTTTTAATGCAAGAGTTCCTGTTTTCATTTTAAGCTTTCATGTTTAATTCTCGAATAACATATACGTAGTTAAACACCTTATAGCTGTCTCAAATACCATTTTTTAACAAAAAAAACTGAAATAACTTTATAATCAGTTATTTCAGTTTTATAATTTTAAGAAAAATAAAACTTAGTGACGATTTTTTAGCACTTTTTCAATATCTGATAAGGTAAAACCTTTAGCTTGCAGCAAAATTAGATAATGAAAAAGAAGGTCTGCACTTTCGTCTAAAAATAGCTTATCGTTATTGTCTTTTGCTTCAATGACCACTTCTATGGCTTCTTCTCCCACTTTTTGTGCGACTTTATTGATGCCCTTTCTAAAAAGTGAGGCTACATAACTGTCTATATTTTCAGGATTGTCCTTTCTATCTTTTATTATTAATTCCAATTCAGACAGAAAACCAAAAGAACTACTATTTTCCTCTTGCCAACAGGTATCACTACCCGTATGGCAGGTTGGTCCAACAGGATTTACGAGTATTAAAAGGGTGTCATTATCACAATCATTTTTAATAGATACTAAGTTTAAAAAGTTTTCACTTTCTTCACCTTTTGTCCATAAACGGTTTTTAGTGCGACTAAAAAAAGTAACTTTTTTAGTTTCCTGAGTTTTATCGTAGGCCTCTTGATTCATATAACCCAACATCAATACATTTTTTGTAGTGGCATCCTGAATAATGGCAGGAATTAATCCGTCTGAGTTTTTATTAAAGTCTATGTTCATCATATAGTTGTTTGTTGATGGTTGTTCGTTGTTCGTGAAAAAATAAAAATCTTTTGACATTAGATTTTTTTCACATTCTAACGGAAATCCCTTTCTCTTTTAACTCTTGTTTTAAATCCATAATATCAATTTCTTTAAAATGAAAAACACTGGCTGCCAAAGCGGCATCTGCTTTCCCATTTATAAAAGTATCCATAAAATGCTGTATATTTCCTGCTCCGCCCGATGCAATAATAGGAATATTTAGTTCTGTTGATAACCTGGCTAAAGCTTCATTGGCAAATCCGTCTTTGGTACCGTCGTGATCCATAGAGGTAAACAGAATTTCTCCCGCGCCACGTTGTTCCACCTCTTTTGCCCAATCAAACAAACGAAGTTCTGTCGGTACTTTACCCCCAACCAGATGTACGATCCACTCGGAATCAATTTGTTTAGCATCAATTGCCACAACAATACATTGAGAGCCAAATTTTGCAGACAGATCGTTGATTAATTGTGGGTTTTTGACTGCTGAGGAATTTATAGAGACTTTATCCGCTCCATTCTGCAATAAAATATCAACATCTTCAATTGATGAAATTCCACCACCAACTGTGAACGGAATATTTACTTTTTCTGCCACTCTATAAACCAAATCTGCTAAAGTTTTACGACGTTCTTCTGTCGCCGAAATATCTAAAAACACCAATTCATCTGCCCCTTCTTTTGCGTAGATTTCTGCCAATTCCACCGGATCTCCTGCATCTCGCAAATCGACAAAATTAATGCCTTTCACGGTTCGTCCGTTTTTAATATCTAAGCAAGGGATTATTCTTTTTGTTAACATTTGTTAGGGTTTAGTGGTTATTGGTTAGTCAAAAACATTCTTTATACTTTATACTCAATACTTATTACTTTTTTAAAATAAATTTCTCTAACTGCTTTAAACTAATTCTGTTTTCATAAATAGCTTTACCTATAATAGTTCCTTCGCAACCTATTTTAGCTAGTTTTGGTAATTCATCAAAAGTTGATATCCCTCCAGAGGCTATTAAATGAATTTTATTCCCTGGCACTTCCTTAGAAGTTTGCATCAATATTTTTTCATACAAATCAAAGGAAGGTCCTTGTAACATTCCGTCTTTACTAATATCCGTACAAATCACAAATACAATCCCTTTTTCTTGGTAGGCTTTTATAAAGGGAATTAATTCTTCTTTTGACTCTTCTAGCCAACCTGAAACTGCAATTTTTTCGTCTAAAGCATCTGCTCCAAGAATAATTTTTTCAGGACCGTAAGTTTCAATCCAACTTAAAAAGGCATCTCTATCTTTCAAAGCAATACTCCCGCCTGTAATTTGATCGGCACCACTGTTAAAAGCTATCTGTAAATCTTTATCCGACTTTAAACCCCCTCCAAAATCGATTTTTAATGTGGTCTGAGATGCAATTTGCTCCAAAACTTTATGATTTACAATGTGTTTGCTTTTCGCACCATCTAAATCCACCAAATGCAAATATTCAATACCATGTGCTTCAAACTGTTTAGCAACCTCCAAAGGATTTTCATTGTATATTTTTTTTGTGTTGTAATCGCCTTTTGAAAGGCGTACACATTTACCGTCTATGATGTCTATTGCTGGAATGATTCTCATAATTTTAAAAGTACAAAGTATTAAGTATTAACTACTAAGGATTAAGTACAAAGTCATAACTAATTTTTTAAGCTTCTTTGAAGTGAAAAATTCATTCTTCTAATCTCGTTAGTTAAATCTAATAACGGTTCAATCTTATCTTTTACAACCAAATTTAATCTTATTAATTAAAGTAGTTGTGTTTCAAGTTCTTTAGTAGAGCCGTTTGCTATATTCAAAAAAATTTTAAATTATTTTTTGAATTTCTACCAGCACCTTCAGCTATATTTGAAGCAATTGATACAGTACATCTTTTTACTTGAGAAATTAAACCATATTTTTCATCGTCTGCCATTTCGGTCATCAATTTATACACCTCTTAGGTTAAATCCATTGCTTTAACCCAAATTTTTAAATCTTCATATTTATTCATAAGTACTTTTCAGGTTGTGCCAAAACTTAATACTTTGTACTTAATGCTTAGTACTATTTTAAATTAAGGAAATTCATCAAAATTTGCTCTCCAACCGCACTACTCTTTTCTGGGTGAAACTGTGTTCCGTAAAAGTTATTTTTATGTAGCGCTGCACTATATTCGATTCCATAATCAGATGTGGCAATGGTTTCATCACATAAAGGTGCGTAAAAACTATGCACCATGTATATGTATTCACTTTCAGAAATGTCTTGAAACAAGTTAGACTTAAGATTTGAAATTTGATTCCAACCGATTTGCGGGACTTTCACCTTATTTGAAAATTTTATCACATCAACATCGAAAATACTTAAACCCTTTGTGTTGCCTTCTTCAGAAGAATTACACATTAATTGCATCCCTAAACAAATACCTAATACTGGTTGTTTTAGTTTAGGAATCAAAGTATCTAATCCACTTGCCTTAAGCTTCGCCATAGCACTGCTTGCTTCACCAACACCAGGAAAAATGACTTTATCAGCAGCTAGAATTTGATTCACATCACTGCTCAAAACTGCCTCAAAACCAAGACGTTGAATGGCAAACTTTATACTTTGTATATTTCCTGCGCCGTAATCGATAATAACAAGCCCTCCAGCCCCCAAAGGGGGCGCTTTTACTCCTTTATTTTGAATTTTTTCTTGATTCATTTAATTACCTACTTCTAATTTCGTACCTCATATTTTTTTGTCTTAATACTCAATACTTAGTACTTAATTTCTTTTATAACATCCCTTTAGTAGATGGTAAAATCATTTTATCCACGTCTCTTTTTACAGATACTTTAATAGCTTTGGCAAAAGCTTTAAAAATGGCTTCTATTTTATGATGTTCGTTAGTCCCTTCCGCTTTTATATTCAGATTTGCTTTTGCACCATCAGAGAATGATTTAAAAAAGTGATAAAACATTTCAGTAGGCATCTCCCCAATTTTTTCTCGTTTAAAATCGGCATCCCAAACTAGCCAATTTCTACCTCCAAAATCAATAGCCACTTGAGCTAAACAATCATCCATTGGTAAACAAAAACCGTAACGCTCAATACCTAATTTGTTTCCTAAAGCCTTATGGAATACTTCTCCCAAAGCTATAGCTGTATCTTCGATGGTATGGTGCTCATCAACCTCTAAATCACCTTTTACTTGAATATCTAAATCCATTTGCCCGTGACGGGCTAATTGGTCTAACATGTGGTCAAAAAATGCCAATCCAGTGGTGATTTTACTTTTTCCTGTACCGTCTAAATTGATCTTTATCTGAATATCAGTTTCATTGGTTTTACGACTAATTTCAACCACTCTGTCGTTTAACTTTAAAAATTCGTATATCTTCTGCCAATCATTTGTTTCTAGGACAATAAAAAGTTCTAATTCGTTTCTTTTGACCGTAATTTCATTTGTGCCTAATTCTGTATTGTCATTTATGAAGATACCCTTAGCTCCTAAGTTTTTCGCTAATTCGATGTCTGTTAAGCGATCGCCGATGACAAAAGAGTTTTCTAAATCGTATTCTTTAGAGAAATACTTGGTCAATAAACCAGTTTTTGGTTTTCGTGTCTCCGCATTTTCATGTGGAAAAGTTCTATCAATTACTATTTTATCAAAAACGACGCCTTCATTTTCAAAGGATTGTAATACAAAATTCTGAACAGGCCAAAAAGTTTCCTCTGGAAAGGCTTCTGTGCCCAAGCCATCTTGATTGGTAATCATTACCAATTCATAATCTAATTCTTTGGCAATTTTACCGAGATAAGTAATGGCTTTCGGATAAAAAACCAACTTTTCAAAAGCATCAATCTGCTCATCAAGAGGTTCTTTGATAATGGTGCCATCTCGGTCTATAAAAAGTACTTTTTTCATATTTATTATACTTATAACACTAGCTTGATATTAAATTTATTTCTGTTTAAAATTTGGATATTGATGTTAATGCTGAAATCAGTTTTTCATTCTCATGTCTTGTCCCAACTGTAAATCGTAGCGTATTTTCACATAAAGGTTGCGTTGTTCTATTACGTACTACAATTCCCTTTTTTAATAATTGATTGTAGCGTTCTGAGGCATCATCTACTTTCGCTAAAATAAAATTAGCATCTGAAGCATACACTTTTTCGATATAATTTAATTGAAGTAACGCTTTAGATAAAATAGCTCTCTCTGCCAATATATCAGCTACTTCAGAACTAATAACCTCAATAGCCAAAATACGTTCTAAAGCTTTTTGTTGCGATAGTTCATTCACATTATACGGCGGTTTTATTTTATTAAGAATAGCTATTATTTCTTCGGAAGCGAAACAAACTCCCAATCGGATTCCGGCCATGCCATAAGCTTTTGAAAGGGTTTGGGTAATGATTAAATTATTAAAATTTTTAAGCTCACCCAACCAACTTTCTTCTTTTGAGAAATCTATATAAGCCTCATCAATAACTACCAATCCCTTAAATTCCTTCAACAATTGAGTAATCTTGTCTTTCGAAAAGCTATTTGCTGTGGGATTATTAGGGGAGCACAAAAATAAAATTTTAGACTTTTTATTCGCTTTTTCTAAGATAGCGGCAACATCTGGCTCAAATTCTGATGTTAGTAGCACTTCAATATTTTCAATATTATTAATACCTGAAAGCACTTTATACATACCATAAGTTGGTGGCAAGGTGATGATATTATCTTCTTTTGGTTCGCAAAAAGCCCTGAAAATTAAATCTAACACTTCATCACTACCATTGCCAAAAAGGACATTTTTAGTCTTTACACCTTTCTGTTCCGCTAAAACCGCCTTTAAACTGCGTTGTTGAGGATCTGGATACCTATTCACGCCGTTTTCAAAAGGATTCTCATTGGCATCTAAAAAAATCATTTGAGAACCATCAGAAACATATTCATCACGCGCTGAAGAATAAGGACTTAAACCCTTTACATTTTCCCTCACAAGGTTTTTTATATCTATCTTATTCATTCTCTATATTTTTTAAACGTAAAGTCACGGCGTTTTTATGCGCTTGTAAACCCTCCGCACCTGCCATTAATTCAATGGCAATACCTATAGTTTTAATTCCCTCCTTAGATATTTTCTGAAACGTCATGCTTTTCATAAAACTATCTAAATTAACGCCACTATATTGCTTGGCATAACCATTTGTTGGCAAGGTATGGTTTGTACCAGAAGCGTAATCACCAGCACTTTCTGGGGTGTAATTCCCGATAAAAACAGAACCAGCATTGGCTATGTTTTCAAGATAAGATGTTTCATTCTCTACGCAAATAATATAATGTTCAGGCCCGTATTCATTGATTAATTCCTGAGCGATTGCATCACTTTCTACATAAATTAACTTGCTATTGTCAATTGCATTTTGAGCAATTTCTTTTCGCGGTAAGCTCTTTATCTGTAATTCAACCTGTTTTTCTACTAATTCAAGTAATACTTTAGATGTTGTTACCAATATTACTTGACTGTCAATACCATGCTCTGCCTGACTCAATAAATCTGAAGCAATAAAAGCAGCATTGGCTGTATCATCGGCCACTACTAGAAGCTCACTTGGGCCTGCTGGCATATCTATAGCTACGGCATGTTTTGTTGCCAATTGTTTGGCCACGGTTACGTATTGATTACCTGGTCCAAAAATCTTATATACTTGCGGAATGGTTTCCGTACCAAAGGTCATAGCGGCAATAGCTTGTATTCCGCCTACTTTATAAATTTTTGTTACGCCGCATAAATTTGCTGTATATAAAATAGCGGGATGTATTTTACCTTCTTTGTTTGGCGGAGAGCATAAGACAATTTCCGAACAACCAGCAATATTCGCAGGAACAGCCAACATTAAAATAGTCGAAAATAAAGGTGCGGTACCACCAGGAATGTATAAACCTACCTTCTGAATAGGCCTTTTTTCTTGCCAACACTGTACGCCAATAGAAGTCTGAACCTCAATTTTTGGAGTTATTTGGGCTTTATGAAAGGTTTCAATATTACGCTTTGCTAATGCGATGGCTTCCTTTAAATCATCAGAAACAAGCGTTTTTGACATGTTAATTTCAGTCTCTGAAACTAAAAAATCACTTATTTGAACGCCGTCAAATTTTTGAGTGTATTGTTTCAAAACGGTATCGCCATCTTTTGATACTTCATCGAAAACCTGATTTACAATAGCTTCAATATCTGCCACAGATTTTGTTGGGCGTTTTAAAAGTTGAGGCCAATCTTCTTTTTTTGGATTGTATATTTTATTCATCCTAAATATTATCAAATTTTTTAATCATGTGATATCCTAAAGCTTCAAAGCCCTGACGCTCCCAAAACTTTTTCCCTTTTATATTATGCGCGTAACAATTTACTTCTGCACCTATGCAATCGATACTTTTTGCATAATCAAAAAGCCAATTGAGCATTAATTCGCCTACCCCAACACTTCTATAGGTCTCTTCAACAAACACATTATCAGGTTCTACATGCTTACCTGCGTATAATTTATTTAAAATCCAGAATCCGCAACAGGCAATTAATTTCTGGTTATCATAAACCCCAATACACTGATAACCGCCCATCGTCAACATTTCTTTTAGTCTTATTTTCAAGACATTTGCTGGTAATTTTCCTTTGTTTAATTGAATTACTAAAGGAATAATTGATTCCATTTTATCGTATGGAATCAATGTTATTTTGTACTCCGTTTTCATTAAACCGACTATAAAACCATTTTTTCAATTGGGCAGACTAGAATACCTTCTGCACCTGCATGTTTTAGTTCATCGATAACTTCCCAAAAGGTATCTTTATTGATTACGGTGTGCACAGAGCTCCAACCCTCTTCCGCCAAAGGCAAAACAGTGGGACTACGCATCCCTGGCAGCAACTTCAAAATTTCTGATAATTTACTATTTGGAGCGTTCAACAATACATATTTAGATTGCCTAGCTCGTAAAACAGATTGAATTCTGAATTGCAATTTTTTCAAAATTTCTTTTCTCTCCTCCGAAATTTTTGGGGAAACAGCTAAAACAGCCTCACTAATCAACATCACCTCTACTTCTTTTAAATTATTTTTAAAAAGTGTACTGCCGCTTGATACGATATCGCAGATAGCATCTGCCAGGCCTATATTTGGTGCAATTTCTACAGAACCGCTAATAATATGCAATTCTGCTTTCACTCCCTTTTCATCTAAATAATTTTTTACGGTATTCGGATAGGAAGTTGCAATGCGTTTTCCTTCAAAATCTTTAATGGAATTATACTTCATTGCCTTTGGCACAGCTAGAGACACCTTACACTTTGAAAAACCTAGTTTTTCAGCAACCATTATATCTTCGCCTTTTTCCACCAAAACATTCTCGCCAATGATGGCAATATCAACTACCCCGTCTCTTAAATATTGAGGAATATCACCGTTTCTTAGGTAAAAAACTTCCATTGGAAAATTACGGGAAGATGCCTTTAATTGATCGCGACCATTGTCTATGGAGATGCCACAATCTTTTAAAATCTCAATAGATTCTTCGTTTAACCGCCCTGCTTTCTGAATTGCAATTCTAATTTTCGTCATTTTTCTTAATTTGTGTTCGGCAATCAAAAAAATTTAAAAATAAAACCCGTTTGATTGCTCAAACGGGTTTAAAATTATGTTGTAACACTTATACAAGACATTTTTACCTCGCTTGATAGCCAGTATAAAAATGATGATGGTGTGTTGTATTGTTTTTCATTAAGATGTAAATGTAAAATTATTTTTAATGATAAGAAACTAAAAGTACTTTTTTAACAACATTTATTTTGTAAAATAAGTGCTCAAAATTAGTTGTTTCCTAAAATTATAGGCATTCCTGCATCTCCACCCCCTATAATTACAACTTTAGAATTTGGAGATTCAGCTAATTTTAAAGTGGCGTCAATCCCTTTATCCTTTAAGATTTGATCGTTTAAGGAAGCACTTAGAATACGGTTAGCATCTGCTTTACCTTGGGCTTCAATAGTTACTTTTTCAGCTTCTTTCTTTGCTGTCACCAAACGGAATTCATATTCTAAAGATTCTTGTTCTTGTTTTAATTTACGCTCAATCGCATCTTTAATTGTTGGTGGCAAAGTTACATCACGCACCAAAATTTCGTTCAATTGAATGTATTCATCTTTAACAATTTTCTGAGTCTCATCAAAGATTTCCTGCTGAATAGCGTCTCTTTTACTAGAATATAATTGTTCCGGAGTATAGCGCCCAACTACTGAACGTGCTGCTGATCTAATCGTTGGCAACAATACTCTTGTAATATAATCTTCTCCTTTTTCTTGATGAAGATTGCCTAATTTACTTCTTACCGGCTCAAACCAAGCAGAAGCTTCTAGCTTAATATCTAATCCGTTGCTAGATAAAACATTCATTTTTTCTAATACTTCTTGTTGTCTTACTTCATAAATATACACCTTATTCCAAGGGGCTACAATATGAAAACCTTCCCCTAACGGCGGTTCATCAGTTACCACACCACCTCCAAAGGTTTTGTATAAAACTCCAGCTTTTCCAGAGTCAATTGTGACCGCTGATTTTGAGATTAAAACTATTAATAAAATAAAAATAATAATTGCAGGTAGTGCAACTTTAGGTAATTTGTCCATTTGATTTTTTTTAAGTTAATCCGTTAAATTTTCTGATGAACCATTCCGCAGAAAGTGCGGCAATGATGATAATCAATACAATCCGAAAATCGATCAAAGATACGACATTTTCATTGCTTTTCTGTACTGGAACAAATCTAGTATCACTATTTATTTGTGATAGTAAAGCTCCTATTTGATTGGGATAAATTAAGCTACCCTTAGTTAATTGTGCTAATTTTTCTAATTTTTGATCATCAGTGGAAAAAAATTGGTTTTCTACATCAAAATCTAAAATGGTGAATTTACCAGATTTCAAAATGGGCGTATTTGATACTTTGGCAGTAAATGAATAATCCCCTGGTTTTAAATCACTTAAATCAGCCTCATAAAAGCCATTTTTGACCAACATAGGTATTTCTTTATCATTATTAAGCTTTAAAATAATAGCCGCATTTGCATCAAAAACAAAGGTTTCATCAAAATAAGTGGCTGATATCCGGGCGTCTGTGGCCCCTTCGTAGATAGGTTCATACGCTATATTAAGTCGGTTTTTCTTTTTATTATCCGATAAAAACAACAATAGCTTACCAACAAATTGGTCAAAATTTTCAAAATTTCGGTCATTTCTAAAAGATTGTAAGCGCCATTTCCAAATTCCCTCACCTAAAAATAGGGCCGTTTTAGCGCCATCTGCTTCAGTTACTGCAAATAATGGATTTTGTAAATCGACACCTCTTATTTGCATTTGCAAAAGGGTTTGATTGGTACTTGTAAAAGAAACGGAACCAGACTTGGTCAACACCGGCGGAAAATCATCCATATTAAACTCGCTAATATCATAGAAATTAAAAGTAGGATTTAAATTCGGTAAAACTTCTTGTACTGGATATCCTGTTTCAATTTGAAAAGATTTTTGCGCACGGTTTAGAAAATTTAAATCAGTTTTTGGCCCTTCAATAACCAAAACACTCGCCTTCTTATTTTGAATAAAATCGTAAATTGCTTTGAAAGAAACATCAGGTTGATACAGAATAAAAATATCTATCTTATCTAAATCTAATAGGCTATTACTGGGTTTTAAGAGTGTTACAGAGCGTTGTTCATTACTTTCAATCGCTTTTATAAAAGCGCCAATATCTGGATGTGATATCGAAGAAACAATGCCAATATTGTTTTTTTCATCAATGACTTCAACAGCAACTGTTTTAGAATTGTTCTTGGTGTTTTTTTCGCTAGATAAGCTCTCCGCAAGAATCGTTATTTTTTTAACTCCGATACTATTTGCCTCTAAAAATGTATTGATCCGTTTTGATTTTTGACTGCTACTGAATTGAATTTGAGTCGAAAATACTCTATTTCCGTCCATAGAAATAGAAACTGCAATATTTTTATTTTCTTCACCTTCATAAGTAACATAAAACTCAATAGGAAATTTATTTTTTAAGAAAGCATACTTATTAGTGTTGACTTGATGAATATATACATCTTCATATTGAGTTGTATCCCCAAGGGCAATGGCAAATACGGGATAGCTAAGCTTATTAGCGTAAAACTCATAATCTTGACCCAATGTTTGGTTGCCATCGGTTAAAAGTAAAACCGCTGTATTGGCATCATTGTAAATTCCTGAAACCGCACTCAGCGCCTGTGAAACATCGGTTTGTTTGTCATCAAAAGTAAGGTTTTCTGCTATTTTTAAAGTATTTCCAAATTTATACTCTTGAATATTGAATTTCTCTTGAAGGTCAATGTTTGATTTTATAGCATCCAAAGTACTTCTAATGGTACTTTCAAAAGGTTTCACCGAAGACGAATTATCCACTAAAACTAACAAATTAGATTTTTCAATCGTGATATTATTTTTGGTGAATTTTGGATTGATAAGAAGTACAAAAATCCCAAATATGGCTAAAAAACGAAAAAAAGCGAGATAAATAGTAGTTTTATCGCTCTTTTTTGATTTATAGAAATATTGAAATCCAACTATTGCAAAGGCTACCAACGCAGCTAATATAAGTAATAGTAAGGTTTGTATTTGCATATTTTAATGGGGTTCAATGGCAAATGTTGGTTTTTATTTAAATGAAGTTAATGAGTTTATGAGTGAATTTAAAAAATTGACCTTGCACTTGAACCTAAATAACACAAATAACGGAAAAACTTTTAAGAGCATACATCAACAAAATAACTAGATTTAGGTTAACATTCCACCATCAACATTTAAAACTTGTCCTGTAACGTAACCCGATAAATCAGAGGCGAAAAATAAACAAGCGTTGGCAATATCTTCTGGGGAACCACCACGTTTTAATGGAATACCATCTCTCCATCCTTGTACTACTTTTGCGTCTAACTTGTCCGTCATTTCAGTCTCAATAAAACCAGGAGCAATCGCATTACATCGAATATTACGAGAACCTAATTCTAAGGCTACAGACTTTGTAAAACCTATCATCCCTGCTTTTGAAGCGGCATAATTGGTCTGTCCAGCATTACCCTTAATTCCAACTACACTACTCATATTAATGATAGAACCTTTACGCTGCTTTAACATCGTGCGTTGTACGGCTTTGGTCATGTTAAAAACAGATTTTAGATTGATATCTATCACCGCATCAAAATCTTCTTCGGACATCCGCATCAATAGGTTATCTTTAGTTATCCCCGCATTGTTGATTAAAACATCAATAACACCCCCAAAATCCTCTAAAACATGTGCTACTAAAGCTTCTGAGTCGCTAAAACTTGCTGCATTACTTTTATATGCTTTTGCTTTTACGCCTTTAGCAGTCAATTCTCTCTCTAAAGCTAATGCAGGTGCTTCACTAGAACTATAGGTAAAAGCAATATTAGCACCATGATCAGCAAAAACTTGCGCTATTCCTGTACCTATGCCTCTACTCGCTCCTGTTATGATGACGTTTTTACCTTCTAATAATTTCATGTGTTTAATTTTATTGTTTTTTGATGATTATATGTGGCACCCAAATTGCTAATATCTATTGTATTTAAATAAAAATTAAGGATGTCTCAGTTTACTATGGTTTGTTTTCTTCTTTCAAATATACCTTTTGTTTTATACACTAACGAGAAAATTCCGTCTAAACCGAAAGATTTTCGGCGTAAACGGAATTATATTTTCATCATTTTAAAAATAGGATTATCCCATTACTTCTTTAACTTTCAATCCTATTTCTGCTGGAGAATCCACAACGTGAATACCACATTCTCTCATAATGCGTTTTTTGGCTTGAGCAGTGTCATCGCTTCCACCCACAATAGCACCTGCGTGCCCCATGGTTCTGCCAGCAGGAGCAGTTTCACCAGCAATAAAACCTATGATTGGTTTTTTACTGCCACTTGCTTTATACCATTGCGCCGCATCAGCTTCTAATTGTCCTCCAATTTCACCAATCATTACCACACATTCTGTTTCTGGGTCGTTGATTAATAATTCAACAGCTTCTTTTGTTGTTGTTCCAATAATTGGATCCCCACCAATACCGATAGCTGTAGTAATTCCTAAACCTTGACGTACCACTTGATCTGCCGCTTCGTATGTTAAGGTTCCTGATTTAGATACAATACCCACAGTTCCTTTTTTGAAAACAAAACCTGGCATAATGCCCACTTTTGCTTCGCCTGGTGTAATTACACCTGGACAGTTTGGACCTATTAAGCGACAATCGAAATTTTTAATATAATTTGAGGCTTTTACCATATCAGCGATAGGAATACCTTCGGTAATGGTAATAATTACTTTGATTCCAGCATTTGCAGCTTCCATAATGGCATCAGCAGCAAAAGCTGGTGGAACAAATATAATAGTGGTGTCCGCCCCAGCCTTTTCAACAGCTTCTGCTACTGTATTAAAAACTGGTTTTCCCAAATGTTCTTGTCCGCCTTTACCGGGAGTTACTCCACCGACGATGTTGGTGCCATACTCAATCATTTGTTCTGCATGAAAAGTACCTTCACTTCCTGTAAAACCTTGTACAATTATTTTGGAATCTTTATTAACTAAAACACTCATGTTATATTTATATTAATTATTGCTTTGCAAAAATATAGCATTGAAAACAATTACTAAAGTATTTCTTATGCTTATTTACGTTTGAGTTTACTCTGAAAACTAAACCATTAAAAGGTTAAATAATTAAAAAGTAAATAAAATTCATGGGGTTACTATTTATAAACAACTGAAAAGCAGTATGTTTATAATTAATAGGCTTATTTAAATCAACTTTTTTTTACCTATATTTTAAATTTATTTATCTATCTATATTGCTTTAAGATTTCTGGTATTCGCTTTAGGTAGGCGAGTTGCTTTAATTTCTCTCTTGCTTCTTCCGCTGGACTTCCAAAATACGTTTTCCCACCTTCTAAGGACTTTGATACTCCTGATTGCGCTAATACAATAGTTTTTTTACCAATGGTAATGGCACTAGTAACCCCAACTTGACCCCATAAAGTAACCTCATCTTCAATAACTACACAACCAGCAATCCCGGTTTGTGAGGCTATTAAACATTTTTGTCCGATAACAGTATCGTGACCTATTTGTACTTGATTGTCTATTTTTGCTCCTTTTTTAATGATTGTATCCCCTGAAACGCCTTTATCAATGGTACATAAAGCACCAATATCAACATAATCTTCGATAACCACTCTACCTCCCGATATAAGCTTATCAAAACCCTCAGGACGATTTTTATAGTAAAAAGCATCTGCGCCCAGAACAGTCCCAGCGTGTATAGTTACGTGGTTACCAATAACGCAATTGTCGTAAATGGCTACGTTGGCATAAATGATACAATTGTCACCAATAACAACATTATTCCCAATAAAACAATTAGGCTGAATTATGGTATTTTTTCCAATTTTCGCAGAGATTGCTATAGCCTGACTTGCCTTTTCAAAAGGTTTAAAGAAAGTGGTTAGCTTATTAAAGTCTCTAAAAGGATCATCGGAAATCAATAAGGCCTTCCCTTCTGGACAATCCACTTTTTTATTTATTAGAATAGTAGTTGCCTTAGAATTTAGTGCTTTATCATAATATTTTGGATGATCTACAAAAACGATATCTCCCGCTTCAACCACATGAATTTCGTTCATACCTAGAACTTGAAAGTCCTTAGCACCGATAAATTCTGTTTGAATGATACTTGCAATTTGTTCTAGGGTATAGGGGATTGGGAATTTCATTTTGAAATATTGTATTGTTGGATTGTTGAATTAATAAATTTTTACTGACACGAATTTTACTAATTTTTACTGATAAAATGGTTGACGGTTATTCGTAAAAAAAATCTTTGAGATTTAAATTGTTTCAGGTTTGAAAATTAATAAATTGTTATAATTACATTTTAAAAAATGCTATATTTTTACAATAGAAAATTGATACACTGGCATTTAACGCCCTAAAAATAAGAGCTAGTGGCGTTGGTGGATGCGTTATGCTTCATTTTTCAATAATTCATATTTCTTTTGTTTTTCTTGCCACCTTTTCAAAGCATATTGTTGCATATCATCTACTTGGTCTTTTTCATCTACAATTTCAAAGCCAAGTAGCGTTTCTATAATATCTTCAAGGGTTGTAATACCATCCATACCTCCGTATTCATCAATTACTAATGAAATTTGCTCCTTTTTCTGAAGTAACTCCTCCCAAGCATCAAATAATGTTATGTTTTTTGGAAAGACAACTATATCACGTTTAATATCTTTTAGTTTCAAATCAAACTGGTCTTCTGCTAATTTCTCGAACACTAGTTCCCTAAACACATATCCCGTAATATTGTCCCTATTACCTTGGTATATTGGAATTCTTGAAAAATGTAAAAATTCTTTATTTTTTAAAAATTCTTGCAATGTCATCTCTTCATTTGCTGTAATAACCACAATTCTGGGCGTCATAACAGTGTTGATCTTTAAACCTTTTAGCTTTATTAAGTTCTGAATGATTTTGTTTTCTTTATCAGCAAAAACTCCTTCTTGCGTGCCTATACTTGCCAATGCCGAAATCTCTTCTCGACTGGTTGTTAATTGCGATTTTTCTCTTGATAACATTTTTGTAAGTATAGAAGATAACCAAACCAATGGATAGATTATAAAAATCAAGCCTTTAATAATTTTTGATGTGACGCCAATTAAATCCCTACTATAGTTAGCGCCCAAGGTTTTCGGTATTATTTCAGTTAGCACTAATATTAAAATGGTTAAAATTGCCGAAACTAGGCCAAAATAAGCTTCTCCAAATATTACCGTAGCCTGCGCACCGACCCCAGCTGCTCCAACAGTATGGGCAACGGTGTTTAAAGATAAGATGGCAGATAATGGTTTCTCTATATCTTCTTTGAGAGAGATCATTGCATCTGCATTTTTATCGCCTAATTCAGATTTAGATTTTAAAAATGAAATGGGTACGGATAATAAAACTGCCTCCATTATTGAACACAAAAAGGAAACGAAAAGAGCAATAAAAAGATATATTAGTAATAATGTCATCGTTTGTGTTAATTTATTTTCGAGCAATTTTGAAGCATTCTGCCCATCGAGGTCAAGTATGCCTTATTATGTGAATTAGACTCTAAATGTAGTAAATAAAAACCGAATAAAAATCTACGAGTCCCGATGGCTATCGGTACTTGTAAGTAGTCTAGAACAGCACTGTTTATTATTGAGTCTTTGTGAGCAGTTCTATTTAGTTCTACTTTTTTTGAAGTCTGCTTTTTAGCTTAATATTCTTGTTATTGTCCCATATATTTTTGCCATAATTAAAATATAATAATTTATGAACGTAAAAATTCGTCTCATTAAAGGTAGGCAATCCGGTATGTTAAAATTAAAAAATTATTGACTTAGGCGCTTAAATAATAATTCAAACCTGCCAGCCGGCAGGCTGGTTTAACCTTATGAATTACTCAGCCTTAATCTCCTCCGAGGAGGGTACTTCACTTACTTCACCCGGCGACACCACAGCAGTACTTGATTTTGCCAATATTCATATGTTGACTCAATTTAAATGGCATAATCATTATTTATTAAATGCCTAAGTAATACCAATTATGAATCCAAATAAACCCAATAATTTGTTTCTATTGCGCTCATATTTCAATAAAAAATAAAACCGTAACTAATGCTATGCTTTGATTTTCTATTTCATCTGAACACAATATAATTCAAATTCTTTAGACCTATTTAAATTCATAATTGATATAAAAAAAATATTATATTCTTACATTGAAAAATTGTTGCATCAAATTTTTATACCTGCTATTATATAAAATTACTTTAAAAAAAATGATGGATTTTTACTTTATATAATATTGAAAAACAAAGCATAAGCTTAAATACGGTTTTTTTTTAAAATTGAAATTTAGAATATAACTCCAAACTTATTGGATGCTAAACTAGTAAATCGTATTAGGATTCAACTTATTTCGGCTAAGCCTAGAAAAGGCTTCTCAGCTATCACAGGGGTATTGATTATATAAAATCAAGCTCTAAATGAGCAGTTTTTAAAATCTTAAAATAAATTATTACATTTTTACATTGAAAAATTAATACATTACTCTTTCACTCTTTCCATGTAAGAACCTGTAGCGGTGTCTATCTTAATTTTATCACCTTCGTTTATAAACAGAGGAACGTTAACTTCAGCTCCAGTTTCTACTTTTGCTGGTTTTGTGGCATTGGTCGCGGTGTTTCCTTTTACGCCTGGTTCTGTATAAGTTACTTCTAGCACAATACTGGCAGGCATATCAACAGATAGTGGCATTGCATCTTCTGTATTAAAAAGTACGGTTACGATGGTACCTTCTTTTAACAAATTGGGAGCGTCTAAGGCACTTTCTGCAAAGGTAATTTGGTTATAATCGTCTGTATTCATAAAATGATACGTTTCTCCCTCAGGGTAAAGGTATTGATAGGAGCGCGTTTCTACCCTAACATCTTCAATTTTACTGCCGCCAGAAAAAGTATTATCCAATACTCTGCCTGTGGTTAAGCTCCTCAGTTTTGTACGCACAAAGGCTGGACCTTTACCCGGTTTTACATGTAAAAATTCTATAATTTTAAAAATATCATTGTTATAACGAATACACAATCCTTTTCTAATATCTGATGTTGATGCCATTCTTAATAGTTGTTAGTTTCTAGTTGTTAGTTGATGGAAAAAATGTTTCTTTTAAAATGGTTCAAAGTTTGAATTGTTTAAGGTCATAATAATATGTATGTAAAAACAGTTTAAAGTTTGAATTGTTTAAGGTTATAGTAATAAGTCGATAAAATTAACTTTAAACTCTTAAACTTTTAAATTTGAACTTGAAATTAGCTATTACTAAAATAACCTTTCATAATACCTCTTTGTGAATCTCTTATAAACTGAAGAATTTCGTCACGCTCTGGAGTGGCTTCCATTTCAGCTTCAATAATTTGTACTGCTTGAGAGTTATTGTAATTTTTTTGATATAAAATTCTATAAATATTTTGAATTTCTCTGATTTTATCAGATGTAAAACCACGTCTTCTTAGTCCAACAGAATTAATCCCTACATAGGAAAGTGGCTCTCTTGCTGCTTTAACATACGGTGGCACATCTTTACGTACTAAGGAGCCTCCCGTAACAAAGGCATGCTGCCCGATAGATACAAATTGATGTACGGCAACTAAACCCGCCAAAATAACATTATCGCCAATAGTTACATGACCTGCTAAGGTTGAATTGTTAGAAAAAATACAATTATTACCTACCAAACAATCGTGAGCGACATGGCAATATGCCATAATTAAACAATTTTTTCCAATCACGGTTTTCATACGATCAGAAGTTCCTTTGTGGATGGTAGCACACTCTCTAATCGTAGTGCCGTCGCCAATAATTACAGTAGTTTCCTCTCCTTCATATTTTAAATCTTGAGGTGGTGCAGAAATAACTGCACCCGGAAAAATGTTGCAATTTTTACCAATTCTAGCTCCTTCCATAATCGTTACGTTGGAACCTATCCATGTTCCATCGCCTATTATGACGTTATTATGGATGGTGGTGAAGGGTTCAACGACCACATTTTTGGCAATTTTAGCTCCAGGGTGAATGTATGCGAGTGGTTGATTCATGCTATTTTGTTTTAACTATTTGCGCCATTAATTCCGCTTCACATACCAACTTATTATTGGCATACGCATAAGCTTGCATGTGGCAAATACCCCTTCGGATTGGAGTAATTAGGCTGCAATGAAATATCAAAGTATCTCCCGGAAGTACTTTTTGCTTAAATTTGACATTATCAATCTTCATAAAAAAAGTTAGGTAATTTTCTGGGTCAGGAACGGTACTTAATACCAAAATACCTCCTGTTTGTGCCATTGCTTCTACTTGAAGTACACCTGGCATTACTGGTGCTCCTGGAAAATGCCCTACAAAAAAATCCTCATTCATGGTTACGTTTTTCATACCCACGACATGTGTATTTGATAATTCTAAAATACGATCTATAAATAAAAACGGAGGTCTATGCGGTAGCACTTCCATGATTTTATGAATATCCATCAATGGCGGTTGATTTAAATCGTAAGTAGGCACTTTATTGCGTTTTTCTAATTTGATGATTTTTGATAATTCTTTCGCAAATTGAGTATTCACGTAATGCCCCGGTTTATTGGCAATAACTTTACCTTGAATACGGGTGCCTGCCAAAGCTAAATCTCCAATAACATCTAACAATTTATGACGGGCAGCCTCGTTTGGGTAGTGTAAGGTTAAATTATCGAGAATTCCGTTTGGCTTGATGGATAATTTCTTTTTATTAAAAGCTTTTTCAAGCTTTTTCATGGTACTTTCCGAAATTTCTTTGTCCACATAAACAATGGCATTGTTCAAGTCGCCACCTTTTATAAGACCATTTTCCAAAAGCATTTCCAGTTCATGTAAAAAACTAAAGGTTCTTGCAGAGGCAATTTCTGTTTTAAAGTTCGATAAATGTTCTAAGGTGGCATTTTGAGTTCCTAAAACCTTAGTCCCAAAATCGACCATTGTGGTTACCTGATACTCATCCGAGGGAATTATGGTTATTTCACTTCCTGTAGCTTCGTCTTTGAAGCTAATTACTTCTTTCACTACATAAACATCTCTGTCTGCTTTTTGTTCAACCAGCCCTGCTTTTTCTAGGGCTTCAACAAAAAACTTAGAGGATCCATCCATAATTGGTGGTTCGGGACTATCCAATTCAATCAGTACATTATCTATTTCAAGTCCTACTAATGCCGCAAGCACATGTTCAGAAGTCTGAATTTTAACACCTCTTTTTTCTAAATTAGTACCTCTTTGGGTATTTACGACATAATTAGCATCTGCCTCAATAATAGGCGACCCTTCCAAATCAACACGTTTAAAAGCGTAGCCATGATTTTCGGATGCTGGTAAAAATTTCATCGTTACATTTTCTCCAGTATGCAATCCTACACCTGAAAGGGTAACTTCTTTCGCAATGGTTCGTTGTTTTGTACTACTCACGGCCAATCTTTTTTTCTAGTTCATTAATTCTACTAACAATCTTTGATAAATTTTTAAAGTGAACGTAAGACTTGTTGTAATCGCCATACGTTAAGGCAGGAGATCCTTGAATAATTTCTCCGTTCTTTATATTTCTACCAATACCTGACTGCGCTTGTATGCGCACGTGATCCCCTATTGTAATGTGGCCAACAATACCTACTTGGCCGCCAATCATACAATATTTACCTATTTTTGCAGAACCAGCAACGCCTGTTTGCGCGGCAATTACCGTATGTTCTCCGATTTCTACATTATGAGCTATTTGTATTTGATTGTCCAACTTAACGCCTTTTCGTAATATGGTTGAACCCAAAGTTGCTCTATCAATAGTAGTTCCGGCACCTACATCCACATTATCTTCTAAAATAACATTTCCTGTTTGTGGTATTTTATTAAATTCTCCATTAGAACTTGGCGCAAAACCAAAACCGTCTGATCCTACAATGGCTCCGCTGTGTATCACACAATTATTTCCTATAATAGATTCTGAATATATTTTTGCTCCTGCATAAACCACTACATTGTCGCCAATAATTACATTATCCCCAATATACGCATTCGGATAAATTTTCACCTGATTGCCAAGCTTAACACTTTCTCCGATATAAGAAAAAGCCCCTATATAACAATCAATGCCATATATGGCGGATGCGGATATGAAAGAAGGGGTTTCAATACCTGTTTTAATATTTTTTACTTGATTATAATAAGACAATAATTTAGAAAATGATTCATAAGCATCATCAACTTTAATTAAAGTTGTGGTTAAATCATGTTCAGCTATAAAATCTCTATTTACTATAGTTACCGATGATTTTGTAGTGTAAATGTGTGGTGTGTATTTAGGATTGGCTAAAAAAGTAAGAGATCCTTTTTCTCCTTCTTCTATTTTTGCTAATTTACTAACAGTAATATTTGGATTACCTTCTAGCTCTCCTTCCAAAATACCCGCAATTTGCCCAGCTGTAAATTTCATAGAAGCAAAAGTAACAAAAATAGTTTAACAGTAAAGTTTAGGATAACACATATAATACTTTCTTATTTTTTTTGACAACATTTTTAAATTCAATTGATCGGATGCTTCCACAACATCTGTAATTTTACCGTTACTTTTAAGAATATTTATAGGCTGTTTTTTTTGGTCATAAGCCTGGTTCTCAATGGTTCCTGAAAACACAAAATAAGAAGCCTCATGCGATGATAGGTTTAAATTTTCCATTAATAAATGAAGATGTTTTAGTAATTTTTCTTCATCAATTGGCTTACTTTTAACTTTAATATGTAATAATTTTCGATTAATAATCATTTTACAAAGCATCGATAAGACCAAATCCGAGGCGTTTTGCCACTCTTTTATGGCCGATAAAATATCTACATCATCTAATTGAGCAAAAAGCATTAAATCCTCTTCATTAAAATTATCCTTACATATTTTATGCGTCATAAAAAACAGCAAAGGCTTGCTGCAGTTTAGCGTATCGCCTTTTGACAGTAATTCTTTGGCTCTTTTTAACACACTAATTAATAATTGTTCTGCTACCAAGGCAGTTTTATGGAGATAAACCTGCCAATACATAAATCGGCGTGCCATTAAAAATTTTTCAACAGAATAAATGCCCTTTTCTTCTAGCACTAATTCGTTATCAACCACATTTAACATGGTGAGTAAGCGTTCCGAATTGATGTTGCCTTCTGCAACTCCAGTGTAAAAACTATCTCGTTTTAGATAATCTAATCTGTCAATATCTAACTGACTAGAAACCAACTGATTTAAAAATTTTTTTGAATGTTTACCTTTAAAAATGGCAATAGCAGTCGTTAAACTTCCGTTAAACTTTCTGTTGAGCATTTCCATAAATAATAACGAAATATGCTCGTGACTTACGCCTTCTACAATGCTATGCTCCATAGCATGTGAGAAAGGACCGTGCCCAATATCGTGCAATAAAATAGCACATAAAAGTCCTTCTTCCTCCTCCTTAGAAATCTCAATGTCTTTAATTTTAAGAACTTGCAGTGCTTGCCACATTAAATGCATACAACCGATAGCATGGTGAAAACGGGTATGATGTGCACCAGGATATACCAAATAAGAGAGTCCCATTTGAGAAATTCTGCGCAATCGCTGAAAACTAGGTTCAGCTATTAAACTAAAAATTAGGTCATTCGGTATATTAATAAATCCGTAAATTGGATCATTAAAAATTTCAAGTTTCTTTGACTTTATCAATGTAAAAAGATTTATGCTTTGTGACTTGATTTGTCAAAGTTATACTTTTGATTTTAAGTACCGTGTTTTAAATGTATTTTTGAGCTGGTTTTTTGAAGTTATAAGTTTAAAATAATTGAAAATTGAAAACGTTTATGAGTTTAAAAGTTAAATATCTGATGACTGATGATCAATTACTGATTAATGAACGCTGATTACTAACGACTAACGACTTAGATCTAACAACTAACAACTAATGGATGAATAAAATAACGATACTTTGGGTAGATGATGAGATAGATTTGTTAAAATCGCACATTATATTCTTAGAAAGCAAAAACTATACCGTGACAACCTGTAAAAGTGGGCAAGAAGCGCTTGAAGAAGTCGCCAAAACAAGGTTTGATATTGTGTTTCTTGATGAAAATATGCCTGGAATTTCTGGCATAGAAACCTTAACGGAGCTTAAAGCAATAGACGCCACATTGCCTGTGGTAATGATTACCAAAAGTGAAGAAGAATATATTATGGATGAAGCAATTGGTTCTAAAATAGCAGATTATCTCATAAAGCCTGTAAACCCGAATCAAATATTATTATCCTTAAAAAAAAGCTTAGACAATTCTCGCTTAGTTTCTGAAAAAACAACAGCTAATTACCAACAAGAATTTAGAAAAATTGCGATGGACTTGTCTATGGTTAATTCGCATAGAGAATGGGCAGAGCTATACAAGAAATTAGTCTCTTGGGAACTTCGGTTGGAAGAAATTGAAGATTCTAGCATGTTTGAAATATTAGAATCGCAGAAAGTAGAAGCTAACAACCATTTTGGAAAATTTATCGATAAAAATTATGAAGATTGGTTTACTGATGATGATGGACCAATTTTATCGCACACCGTTTTTAAAGAATTAGTTAAACCAGAATTGAAAGAACAACCTACTTTATTAGTCGTTATTGATAATTTACGTTACGATCAATGGCTAGCTTTTGAAGATACCATTACACCATTTTTTAAGAAAAAAAAAGAAACCAATTACTACAGCATTTTACCCACTGCGACACAATATGCTAGGAATGCTATTTTTTCAGGCCTTACACCACTAGACATGCAGAAAAAGTATCCAGATTGGTGGAAGAATGATACCGATGAAGGTGGCAAAAATTTATTCGAAGCAGAATTTCTAGGGGCGCAATTAAAACGTTTAGGCCTTGACTTAACTTGGGAATACCATAAAATAAGTAGTTTAAAACAAGGCAAAACCTTATCGCAAAATTACAAATCGCAAAAAAAGAATGATTTAACCGTGATTGTTTACAATTTTGTGGATATGCTTTCTCATTCCAAAACCGAGATGGAAGTAATCAAAGAACTTGCTTCTAATGATAAAGCCTACCGCTCACTTACCCAAAGTTGGTTTAGAAATTCGCCATTGTTAGAAATTATTCAGCAAGCGCAAAGCATGGGTCAAAAGTTAATAATCACAACAGATCACGGCACCATCAACGTAAAACAAGCCTCAAAAGTTGTTGGCGATAAAGAAACGAGTTTAAATTTACGCTATAAAACCGGACGCAGCCTATCTTATGAGAAAAAAGAGGTGTATGAAGCTACAAAACCAAGTACTATTCATTTGCCTAGTATCAATATGAGTAGCTCGTTTATTTTTGCTAAAAACGACCTATTTTTCGCTTATCCAAACAATTATAACCATTATGTAAGTTATTACCGAAATACCTATCAACATGGTGGTGTTTCATTAGAAGAAATGATTATTCCGTTTGTTGTTTTAGAGCCGAGGTGATACTTTAAACCATATTTTATTAAAACCATGTACCTATTTGTCAAATATTGGTTATAGACGACAAATCCTTAAATTGTTTTGATTTTTTGGAGAAGTTTTAAATATTTTGCATTGAAAATCGCTATTCAATATACGTATTAATAGAACATTGTAATTTAAAATCTGCTTTTAGCGTTTTTTGAAACCGAATGGCTAATGCGTGACTTTCAAAAATTAAAGCTTCGGAAATACTATTACTGAGTACTAATTGATTAAATAGGTATTCCACCACATATTGATGGTCTGCCGTAAATAATACAAATTTAGTGGTCGTCAAAGCCTTAAGGTTATTTACTTGATATGGTCAAATTTAAACATTCTGACCTAAAACACATCTTCTCTTTTAAAAATTTCCATTAAAATAAAGGTTTTTGATTTCAATATATTTTTACTGTGTTCTTAATGTCATTAAGATTTATCGGAATTCTAAAATAAATTAACTCCAAGCTGAGATCCAGGGTTTAGCCTCGAATGGTCAGGGAATACTGCTGCCCCGCATTAAAAGCGCCTAGAAGAAATTAGACTCATTTTCTCTTGGTTCTTGGATACAAGAATATCTTAACGCCACGCCCAAGGAAGGGCCTAAGAGAATTTGATGGCTTAAATCTTATATGACAATTATCATAGTATTTAGTGAGTGGACTCGCTATTTTTATGGCTAAGAACTAAAAATAGATATTATGCTGTCCATACTGTTACCAACCGATTTTTCAGAAAATTCTATGAATGCCATAAAGTATGCTTTGCAATTTTTTAAATATCAAAGGGTTGAATTTTATTTTATGCACGCTTATAAAAATGAATTTTATGACCAAGATGATTTGGTGTCCCGTGATGTTTTTGATACCGTTTTAACACGGATAAAGACAGCATCTGAAAGACAGCTAAAAAATTTAATGCAAACTGTAAATGAACTTGCGCCAAATCCCAGATATACTTACCATACCATTTCGGCAAACAATACCCTTGTTGATCAAGCTAATGTAGTTGCAGAGGAAAAAAATATAGATTTGATTGTGATGGGCACCAAAGGAAAATCGAACCAGCGGAATATTGTTTTTGGAAGTCAAACATTTCAGGTGTTAAAATACGTAAAGTGTCCCGTTTTAGCCATTCCTGAAAACTACAATAATACGCAACCAAAGCATATTTTATTTCCGACTAATTATCAAATTCCCTATAAACGTCGGGAACTAAAACTATTGTCCGAGTTGGCAAAACCATACCGAACATCTATTGAGGTATTATACATTTCGAAACCCTATAAATTATCAATGCGACAAGAGGATAATCAGACTTTTATAAAAAACGAACTAAAGGAAAATAACACGACTTTTTGCACGGAAGACGCTAAAAAAGTCGAAGACGGAATCAAAAAATGTATTCAGGAAAAAAATATAGATTTATTAGTTATGGTGAATACCCAACATTCCTTTTTAGAAGATTTGCTATTCCCAAACACTCTAGATGAAGTGAGCCTAGAACTTAACATTCCGCTTTTAGCCTTCCAAAATTCAAGTCGTTGATAATTGTTCGTTGATGGTTGTTCGTTAAATAAAAAACTTTAGACCTTAAACTTGAACCCAATTAAAACCTAACTAAAAATTTAGACCTTAAACTTTAATAAAAATAAAATATGAGCAAACAAATTCTATTACCCACCGATTTTTCGGATAACGCTTGGCAAGCTGCCAAGTACGCTATAAATCTATATTCTGAAGAAAATTGTATCTTCTATTTTCTGCATGCTTCGAAATTAAAAGTTTCAACGACAGCCGTAATTTCTAATAAATTATCAACCATTATGGCTGAAAATAACAAGAAAGAACTTAGAGATTTAAAAGAAAAAGCAGAGCAATTTGAAGTGAACAGCAAACACGAATTTAAAATTATATTAAGTGCCGAAGATTTACAGGATGCTGTAGCCGAAACCATTAAAAAATACAAAACAGACCTTGTTGTTATGGGCACTAAAGGAGCTTCTAAAACAAAAGGAATTTTCTTTGGAAGTAATACCATAAATAGTATTAAAAAAATAAAAGGCTGCGCTGTTTTGGTAGTGCCAGAAAATTTTGAATTTAAACAACCTGAGCAAATCGCTTTTCCTACTGATTTTAATCGGTTTTATGGCGAAGAATTAAAGCCCTTTTTGCAAATGGCTCAATGGTGTAAGGCACATATTAGGATTGTTCATATCAACGAAAAAGAAAATCTAACTAGTGTACAAGAAGAAAATTTAGAACAATTAAAAAAAATTATGAGTGATTATCCCCATAGTTTTCATTGGATGCGCGATTATGATAAAGTAGAATTGGGCATAAAGGATTTTCTTGAAATACACCATATTGATGTATTAGCGATGATCAATTACAAACACAGTATTTTAGAAAACTTAATCAATGAACCTGTGATTAAAAAAATTGGTTTTCAACCTACCATTCCGTTTTTAATTGTGCCTTGTTCAAGTGAGAAATAAATGATTTATCAAAATGAAAACTATGGAGAATTCCGCCATTGAAATTGTAAAATCTTCGGGAGAAAAAGCTTTGTTTTCAGTAGATAAATTACGAGCATCCTTGAACAAAACAAAAGCAGACAAAGCTGTTATTGATGAAATAATAGATAAAGTCCGCAATAAATTATATCAAGGCATATCGACCAAAGAAATTTATAAAAGCGCCTTTGCTTTACTCAAAAAAAAGGAAAGTTATTACGCCTCTCGTTATAAATTAAAAAAAGCAATTTACGAATTAGGCCCAACAGGCTTTCCGTTTGAACGTTTTATTGGCGCTCTACTGCAAAATTCAGGTTATCAAACAGAGGTAAATAAAATTTTACAAGGGCATTGCGTTACGCATGAAATTGATGTTCTTGCTGAAAAAAACAATGAAACCACGGTTATAGAATGCAAATTTCACAGTGAAAAAGATTTCAAGTGCAATGTTAAAATTCCGCTTTACATAAATTCTAGATATCAAGATATAAAACAGCATTGGAGTACTTTAAAAAAAAATAGTAGGCTTGGCAAAGGCTGGTTGGTTACCAATACAAGATTTACAGAAGATGCTTTAAAATATGGAAATTGTTGTGGTTTACATTTAATGAGCTGGGATTATCCCAAAAACGAAGGTTTAAAAGACCTTATTGATCGCCTGGGCCTCTACCCTATTACGGTATCGACTTTGCTAAGCAATAAAGAAAAGCAGTTTTTATTAAGTCGGAATATCGTGCTTTGTCGCAGTTTGTTGAAAGACAAATTTTATTTAGACCATTTGGGTATTTCTGAGCTAAGAAAGAAGAATATTTTAACGGAGATTGAACATCTATGCACCCTTTAAAATTAATATTTATGGATAAGCAAGTAAAGATTACATTTTTAGGGGCATCGGGCGTAGTTACTGGTTCTAAATTTTTGATACAAATTGCAGAAAAGACCATACTTATAGACTGCGGTATGTTTCAAGGTTTAAAAGAACTAAGAACCTTAAATTGGGAGCCTTTGGCTGCCCACGTTGCAGGTATTGATATGGTATTGTTAACTCACGGACATTTAGACCATGTGGGCTATTTACCCCGCTTGTTAAAACAAGGCTTTGCTGGCAAAATTTTAGGAACGGCTCCTACGCTAGCAATAGCCGAAATTATTTTGAAAGACAGTGCTAAAATACACGAAGAAGAAGCTAAAAAAGCCAATGAAGAGCACTACACTAAACACCACCCAGCGCTCCCGTTTTATACCCTCGAAGATGCAGAAAATACTATAAAATTATTCGAAAATATAGCGGTAGATGAATGGCGTTCCTTATCAGAAAATAGCAAATACAGAATGCAATACAATGGGCATATAGTTGGTGCGGTGTTTATAGAATTAGACCTTTATGGAAAACGATTTGTATTTTCAGGTGATATCGGGAGAAGAAATGATTATTTATTATTTGACCCTAAAACACCCGAATGGGCAGATTTTTTATTTATAGAAAGTACTTACGGTAATAAATTGCACCCTAAAGAAGATTTAGAAACTATAGTATCCACCATCATTAAAGAAACCATACGTCAAAAAGGAAATTTAATTATACCAAGTTTTGCTGTTGAGCGTTTACAAACGCTCATGTTTATTCTTTGGCAACTTTACAAAAAGAATAAAATACCTGATATTCCTATGTTTATCGATAGCCCTATGGGAAACAAAGTGTTGGGAGTTTTTAATGAATTTCCGAAATGGCATAAATTGTCATCTGAAGAATATAATGCCATGTGTAACCACTTTAATATAGTACAATCTTATAAAGAAACCTGGCAGATAATTGATGACAAAAGACCTAAAATTGTTATTGCAGGTAGTGGAATGGTAACTGGCGGAAGAGTACTTACCTATTTGCAGCAATTAATTGATGAACCCACAACAACTGTTTTGTTGGTGGGCTACCAAGCGGAAGGTACTCGTGGTCGGCAATTGCAAGATGGAGCGCACGAAATACGTTTTTTCGGAAAGTATTATCCTGTGAATGCAACTATAAAGAGTATCGAAAGTTTATCAGCGCACGCCGATCAAGATGATTTAATTCATTGGATGAGTGCTATTAAAAATATTCCTGAAAAAGTATATTTAATACATGGTGAACCTTCTGCCTTAGATGCTTTTAGAGTAAAAATTAAAGACACCTACAACTACAATGTGCACATTCCAAAATTAAATGAAGTTGAAGTATTAAACTTCTAAAAAATAGGATGTATTTGTTTAAACCCACTGAGAAATATTTACAGAAAACTAAATTTTAATGCTACTGAGTTCGCTAATTATCGAACCTAATCTTATTTTTACGGAAAATAAAGTAAAATGTCTGAAAACAAAGAAAAACAGAAGCTTGTCGAAAGTATAGGAATAGACATTGAAGAACGATTAAAACTTTCTCCTCTAGCAGCAAGAATTTATGCGCTTTTAATATTGTCTAGTTATGACGGACTTGTTTTTGAAGCAATCAGAGTCTTTATTGGCGCTAGCAAAAGCTCCGTTTCGGTAAATATCAATGTGCTTACGCAATTAGATTATATTACTTTTTATACCAAACCAGGTGATCGAAGAAGGTATTTTAAATTAACAAAATACGCGCAAATTAATTCATTAACTTCCTATCTTCAAAATATTCATAAGGAAATGGCAATTATTGAAAAAATTAATCATTTTAATAAAAAAGAACATCCGGAAAAATTTATCAATGAAAATTCTTTAGGAAATATATATGAACTCTACTTAATAGAACAAAAAAATCTAATTGAAAAAACAATACAAAACTTTAAAAATTTTCTAAAAGAAACTACTGAAAATACAGAACTAAATTAAATAAAGCTTAGTTTATTTTGAACAAGCAAATCCTGTTTTTACTCATTATATTACGCACCTGTAAACTCTAAAAAATCTTATATAACTTCTGTTGATTTTGTTTTAAAATTGTCCTATACTTTTCACTTAAATAATTAAAAAATGAACTTAAAAGTTATTGCGATACTAATATTCACATTACTACTAATAACTTGCAAAGTAGTAAAGAAAACGATTGCAGAAACGAGTACAATGCCCGATGCTATTGATGAACAAAATACCTCTAATGAAGCCTCAAATATTAAAAATACCCAATGGGTCATCAGTACTTTAGATGGTAGAGACATGTACTATAGAGAAAAAAACAGCCAAACCATTTATTTCACTTTAAACGCAAAAGAAAACCTTATCGATGGAAATTTTGGCTGTAACACTTTTTTTAGAAACTATAATTTAAAGAATAACCAAAAGCTATCTTTTTCAGCATTAGCCTCAACACAAATGATGTGCCCTGATGTTAAAATTAATGAATCACAAATCATCAACATTTTAAAGCAAGCCAACAGTTTTATTATAACTCATGGAACACTAAGCCTTGTAAATGAAAAGCAAAATACGATTGCTACCTTTAAAAAAATGGCAATAGCGGATCTTATCACCGAAAAATATTGGAAACTTCAACAATTAAATGGCAAAGATATAAGCGTGGTTGAAAACCAAGAACGCGAAATACTTTTCACCTTAAAATCTAATAACCAAAGAATTAATGGTTTTGCTGGTTGTAATTCCTTAAATGGTGCATACACTTTGGAAGATGGTAATAAAATTAAATTTAATAATATAACACTAACCATGATGGCTTGTCCTGATGTTGCTTTGGATGAAAGTGAATTCTTAAAAGTTTTTAAACTCGCAGATAATTACACTATTAAAGCCGATGTACTATCTTTAAATGTAGGCCAAAAAGTGCGAATAACTGTTTTGAGGCGGTATATTTTGATTGAAAATTATGTTTTATATCAAGCCTAATAAAACAAAGGGGCTTTCGGAAATTGTTGCTCAAACCCTAAGATGCTAATCCCTTATTTACTTTCACTACTAATCAACATACAATATGATTACTATTAAAAAAGCGCAATTAAAAGATTTAGAAAGTATTATTGCCATTGAGCAGAAAATTTTTAATACAGATAGTTATCCTGCTTTTGTAGTGCGCCAACTATTTGATATTTCAGGCGATTATTTTATGGTTGCGGAAGAAGACGATAAAATTTTAGGTTATGCTTTGGGAGGTTTAAATACCAAAGAAAATAAAGCATGGGTATTATCACTAGGTGTGGATACAATAGCAAGAGGTAGAGGTCTAGGAAAGCAATTAACCAAACAATTAATAGGCGTTTTAAAAGCTGAAAATGTAACCGAAATTGCTTTAACGGTTTATCCAGATAACAATTCTGCTTTACGGATTTACAAAAATCTAGGTTTTGTGGGCGATGTGGTTTTAGATAACTATTTCCTCGACCATGAAAAACGCATCATCATGACTTTAAAAATCAACTAACCTTTAGAAAAGCAAAGTAAAACAAGGCATAAAAGAAATTTAAAAATTTTTGATGTAACATACTCAATTACCGCCTACCATTGAGGTAATCTTGAAAAATTTTGAGGGAGAAAGTTTACTGAGTGATCTATAGAAAGCAGCATTTTAATTCTTGTAAGAGTCAATGTGCGTCTTTATAAAATGAAAAAACCAAATTATTGTCAAGACATTAATACGATACTATGGACTGGATTTTAGTGGCACAAATTGCCTATGTACTCTTAATTATTTTGGTGATTTTAAGGGTATTACTTGATACCCGAAGCAGCACTAAAGCCTTAGCCTATATGCTCTTTGTTATTTTTGTGCCATTCATTGGTATGCTTTTCTATTTTACTTTTGGAATTAATTACCGAAAAAGAAAAATGTACAGTAAAAAAATTCTTCAAGATGAAACGCTTTGGCGAAAAATTAATATGAGAATGAGGGCTTATGCCAATAGCATTAGTAGTTCAGGCATTATTACTGATCATTATCATCAATTAATCGAATACATTCATAGTTCTGGAACTAGTCACTTAACCGCTAATAATAAAATAAAACTATTAATTAATGGGGAAGAAAAATTTCCGGAAGTACTAAAAGAACTTGAAAAGGCAAAATCGCACATTCATATTGCATATTATATTTATGAAAATGATTATACTGGAAATGAAATTGCTCAGGTATTGATAAAAAAAGCCAAAGAAGGGGTAGAAGTACGTTTAATGTATGACGATTTTGGAAGTCACGACTTAGGAAAAAAATTTCTCAAAAAACTAAATGGTGCTGGCGTTCAAACTGCACCGTTTTATGAAATAAAATGGTACGCTTTTGCCAATCGATCGAACTATAGAAACCATCGAAAAATCATCATTATTGATGGTATGGTCAGTTTTGTTGGTGGCATCAATATTAGTGATAGATACCGAAATGATTTTCCTAATAAAGTGCCCTTATTTTGGCGCGACACGCACGTAAAAATTAAAGGTCCTGCAACAGCTTATTTACAGTATCTTTTTATTTGCGATTGGAACTTTTGTAGCCATAATGATTTGGAATATAATGACACCTATTTTCATGACTATACAAAGAATAGAAAAATTGAAAACGAAGCAGTTCAAATTGCCGCATCTGGTCCAGACAGTACACAACCCGTTATTTTCTATTCCCTTTTAAAAGCAATTAATACGGCTAAAAAAAGAATTTATATCACAAGTCCTTACTTTATTCCTGGTGAAAGTTTAATGGATGCCCTGATTATCGCCATACAAAGTGGTATAGATGTAAAGATTTTAATTCCTGGCATTTCCGATTCAAAAATGGTAAACGCCGCTGCCAATGCGTATTATACAGAATTGCTCAAGTATGGAGCTAAAATATATCGATATAATAAAGGATTTGTGCACGCCAAAACTATGTTAATTGATGATGATTTGGCCATTATTGGCTCTGCAAATATGGATTATCGAAGCTTTGATCTCAATTTTGAGGTTAATGCCATGATCTACAGTAAAAAAATAGCCTTTAAATTATCCGAAGTTTTTCAAAACGATTTAAAAGTATCTGCACAAATTGATGCTGCCACTTGGCTACAAAGACCAAAACGGATTCACCTTTGGGAAAAAATCGTACGCTTATTATCTCCTTTCCTATAAATAATATCATTATAAGAAAAAATATACCAATACTAAATTTAGGCTAAATTAAATTTAACACAATTTTAGTTTTATTTAGTTCGGAACGTAACGAACTAATAATACCTTTGTGCTATCAAATAGGCCTCTTGTATAATATAAATTGATAGTATTGGAAATAAAAAAGCAACTTATCGAAGAAGTAGGTATTGTCCTTGAAACTCATGTTCACCTATCGCCTTTAGCCGCTAGAATTTATGCTACGCTCACACTATCTCCTAAGGAAGGTTTGAACTTTATTGAAATTATTAATATCACAAAAGCCAGCAAAAGCGCTATTTCTAACAGTTTGAATATACTTTTGCAGCTCCGATTTGTAGAATTTTACACGAAATCAGGCGAAAGAAAAAGATATTTTAAAACCTCCCAATTCTTCATCAATAATATCATGAGGCAGCACCAACTTATCATGGAGAAAGAATTGCAAATAGTACAAAAAATTAATGCTTTTAATAAAGAAAACAACCCCGAAAAATTTAAAAACGAAGAATCGATAGGATTTCTATTTCAAGAATATCTTGAGGAACAAGGTGCTACAATAAATGAAAAATTAATAAAAATTGAAGCCTTTCAAAATCAAGCTTAAATAACAAAAAAATGCAAACTATGACAAAAATTATCCTATCATTTTACCTACTTTTAGTAGTAGCCTCCTGCGGGAATGATAAAGAAGATCAAAACGCTGCTGCAAGCCAAAGACAAGCAATGGCCTTACCTGTTATTGAAATTCCCACGAAAACAGTAACCACTTACACCGATTATCCTACCAGTATAGAAGGTTTAGTCAATAGCGAAGTTCGCGCTAAAATTTCGGGCTATATTACAGATGTTTTAATTGATGAAGGCGAGAAAGTTAGTAAAGGACAAACTTTATTCTTATTAGAAACCAATTCGCTCAGCCAAGATGCCGCCGCTGCCAAGGCTAATATTAATGCTGCTCAGGTTGAGGTGGATAAACTTAAACCTTTAGTCGAGAAAAACATCATCAGTAATATTCAATTGGAGACGGCTAAAGCTAAGCTTCAACAAGCCCAAAGTGGCTACAATAGCATTGCTTCTAGCATTGGCTATGCCACCATAAAAAGTCCTGTTGATGGTTATGTGGGCGAAATTAGAATGCGCAAAGGCTCCTTGGTTAGTCCTACAGATCAAGAGCCATTAACTACCGTATCTGACGTGAGTAATGTATATGCCTATTTTTCTATGAATGAGAAAGAATACCTCGATTTTATTCAAAATGCAAAAGGCGATACTAAAGAAGATAAAATTAAAAACTTAGCTGAGGTTACCCTAATTCTTGCTAATGGCACGGAATATGAAAGTAAGGGCAGAATTGAAACTATCAATTCTCAAATAGACAAGACCACTGGTACCGTGTCTTTCAGAGCAGAGTTTAATAATAAAAATAGCCTCCTTAACAATGGAAATAGTGGCACTATAAAAGTCCCAAAAGTTTACGAGAACGCAATAGTAGTGCCTCAAGAAGCAACTTTTGAAAATCAAAACAACCAATTTGTTTACACCATTAAAACTGATACCACCAAAGCAACTGTAGCCGTTTCAAGGGCTATTACTATAAAAGCAGCTAGCGACAATTTATTTATTATAAAAAACGGACTAGAAAAAGGGGAAATTATAATTGCCAAAGGTGTAAGTAAAGTTAAAGATGGTATGCCTATCACCCCGCAAAAAACAGCTTTTGATACCATAGCGCAGGCCATCAAAAAAGAGTTTCAATAATAGCTTTTTTATAGTCATTTAAAAAATTAAGACAGCATGCTTAAAACATTTATCACAAGACCTGTATTGTCAACTGTAATCTCAATTATTATTGTAATTTTAGGACTTTTAGGCTTACAATCTTTATCCGTAACCCAATATCCTGATATTGCACCACCGACCATACAAGTATCTGCATCGTATCCTGGAGCAACTGCGGCCACCATTTTAGAAAGTGTTATTATCCCTATAGAAGAACAAATTAATGGGGTTGAAGGAATGACCTATCTAACCTCAACCGCCACCAATAATGGTACTGCAAATATTACAGTTTACTTTGATCAAGAAGTAGATCCTGATATTGCGGCCGTAAACGTACAAAACCGTGTGGCAAGGGCTAATCCTCTTTTGCCACAAGCTGTGCGGCAAACCGGAGTACTTACCGAAAAGCAACAAACAAGTGCTTTAATGTTTATTAGTTTTTTTAGTACCAGCGACAATTATAACGACACCTACCTTCAAAATTATTTAAAAATTAATGCCGTACCAGCTTTTCAACGTGTAAATGGCGTTGGTAATGTTACTGTTTTTGGAGCGAAAGATTATGCTATGCGTATTTGGTTAAAGCCCGATAAAATGGCGGCTTACGGCCTAACTCCTGCGGATATAACTGCTGCTATTAATGAGCAAAGCCAAGAAGCTGCAGCAGGTACGATTGGTGAAAATAACGGAGAAGCTTTTTCGTATGTTATTACTTATGATGGTCGGTATAAAAACCAAGAGCAATATGAAAATATCATCTTAAAATCAATAGGCGACGGTAATTTTTTAAAGTTAAAAGATGTTGCAAAAATTGAATTAGATGCACAATCTTATGCCGCCAGTGGTAACACCAACGGAAACCCAAGTGTTGCCTTAGGTGTTTTTCAAACAAAAGGATCGGATGCACAGGCGATAATTGAAGAAGTTAAAGCGGAATTAGCCTCGCTAGAAAAAGATTTTCCAGAAGGGATAGATTATATTATACCGTATGATACCAACGAGTTTTTAAATGCTTCGGTAGAAAAGGTAACCACCACTTTAATTGAAGCTTTTATTTTGGTTTTTATTGTAGTATTCATCTTTTTACAAGATTTTAGATCTACCCTTATTCCCGCTATTGCAGTACCTGTTTCAATTATCGGGACGTTTTTCTTTTTAAATTTATTCGGATATTCTATTAATTTACTGACACTTTTTGCTTTAATTCTTGCTATTGGAATTGTGGTAGATGATGCAATTGTCGTCGTTGAGGCTGTACACGCCAAAATTGATGATGGCGCTAAAGATGTACAAAAAGCAACTTTAGAAGCAATGCACGAAATATCAGGCGCTATTATTTCGATCACCTTAGTCATGGCAGCGGTTTTTATACCTGTAACTTTTGTTACTGGTCCAACTGGGGTTTTTTATGAGCAATTTGGCGTTACTTTAATCGTAGCCATCATCATTTCAGCCGTAAATGCTTTGACTTTGAGTCCTGCTCTTTGTGCTTTATTTCTAAAACCACATAGCGTAGAAGAGAAAAAGAAAACCTTTTTGCAACGTTTTTATGATGGATTTAATAGAGGTTTTAATGCCATGACCAAAAAATACGTTCAATCTTTAGGATTTTTATACCGACATAAATGGGTAAATGTGGTCATACTAGTATTAGCTGTATTAGGTATTTGGTATGCCTCTTCTACCACCCCAACAGGCTTTGTTCCTGATGAGGACAGGGGTTTGGTTTTTGTAAATGTAGAATTACCACCAGGTGCATCGGTTGACCGTACCGCCGAAGTAAATAGAAATCTCTATGAAAAAATAAAAACTATTCAAGGTATTGAGGCAGTTACGCTAATTAATGGTAGAAGTTTAATTAGTGGCGCAGGTAACAATTATGGTTTAGGATTCATCAAACTAGAAAATTGGAGTGAACGCGAAACAGATGAAACCGCTATCCAATCGATTATTGGGAAATTATTTGGCGTGGCATCTACCATTCCCGAAGCTAATATTATTTTCTTTTCGCCACCCAGTATTCCTGGATTTGGAAATTCTGCAGGGGTTGAAGTGAATTTATTGGATCGATCAGGAGGTAGTTTTTCCGATTTAGATCAAGCAAATCAAGAGTTTATTGGTAAATTAAGTCAGCGACCAGAATTTCAATATGCTCAATCCTCCTTTAGTACAAAATATCCTCAGTACAAATTAGATATTAATGTGCCTTTAGCAAAAGAATATGGGGTTGATGTCAATACCATATTCAATACTTTACAAGGTTATATTGGGAGTATTTATGCCGCAGATTTTTCACGTTTTGGAAAACAATTTAGAGTGTATATTCAGGCCTTACCAGAAGACAGGGCAGAAAAGCAAGACTTGAGTAATCTGTTTGTAAAAACAGGAAGTGGAGATATGGCTCCCATTACACAATTTGTAAGTCTTGATCGAACTTTTGGACCGCAATCGGTAACCCGTTTTAACCTCTTCAACGCTACCACGATAACAGGAGCCTTAAATGCTGGTTTCAGTACTGGTGATGGAATTGCTGCGGTTGAAGAGGTAGCTACCACATTACCAAGCAATTATAGTACTGCCTATTCCGGATTAACACGTGAAGAATTAGCGGCTGGAAATCAAACAGGTATTATTTTGATATTAGTGCTTGTTTTTGTGTACTTCTTATTAAGCGCGCAATACGAAAGTTATTTACTACCCTTTGCAGTACTTTTTTCATTGCCATTGGGTGTATTTGGAGCTTACATAACTACAAAATTAGCAGGATTAGAAAACAATATTTACTTCCAAATTGCCTTAATCATGTTGATTGGATTATTAGCCAAGAATGCCATTTTAATTGTTGAATTTGCCATACAAAGGCGGAGACAAGGCGAAAGTATTTTTGACTCCGCCATCGATGGTGCTAAAGCGCGTTTGCGACCAATTTTAATGACTTCATTGGCCTTTATATTTGGATTAATGCCCTTGGTTTTTGCTAATGGTGTTGGTTCTGAGGGGAACAGAGCCATTGGTACAGGAGCTGTGGGAGGCTTATTCATTGGAACGGTTTTGGGCATATTCTTGATTCCGATTCTTTACATGCTTTTCCAGTGGCTGCAAGAGAAAGTGAGTTCTAAACCAAAAGCTGTAACAGAAGAAGCTTAAAATACAATTAGAAAAGATTAAGAAAATGAAGAAATCAATATATATCAAAATTAGTTTAGTCCTGATGGTGATGCTCAGTTTGCAATCTTGCTTTGTTGCTAAAAAATATACGCAGCCAGATGTAGCTATAACAGAAGACAGTTTTAGAACAGATAAGCTATCAAAAGATAGTGTTAGTATGGCGGATGTTTCATGGCACAATTTATTTACGGATCCTATATTAGGTCAATATATTGAAAAAGGACTAGAAAATAATATCGATATTCGAGTGGCATTGCAACAAATTATAGCTTCAGAAGCGTACTTTAAGCAAGGAAAAGCGGGATACTATCCTACACTATCAGCCAATGCTCAATACACGCACCAAGAATTGTCCAGAAACAGTCAGTTCGGATCATTCTTTGATGGTGCTTTGGACCAGTACGAAATTACTGGAGCACTATCATGGGAAGCAGATATTTGGGGAAAAATAAGAAGCAATCAACGTGCTTTTCAAGCCAGTTACTTGCAAACAATAGCGGCTCATAAAGCGGTAAAAACAAGGTTAATTGCCAATATAGCCTCTGCCTATTATCAATTACTTGCACTAGACGAGCAAATAAATATCACTGAAAAAACCATAAACACCAGAAAAGAAAGTTTAGAAACCTCAAAAGCATTAAAAGAAGCTGGCAATATCACCGAAGTTGCAGTTAAACAAACGGAAGCTCTTTATTATACCGCCCAAGCTATTTTACTCGATTTAAAACAACAAGGTTTTATTTTAGAGAATACCATGTCCATTTTATTAGGTGAAATGCCAAAAAATATAGAACGCTCCGCTTTATCAAAGCAAGAAATTACAAGTGATTTAGCGCTTGGTGTTCCTCCGCAATTATTGGCTAATAGGCCTGATGTGATTGCTGCCGAGATGAACCTCAGAAACGCATTTGAGCTTACGAATGTAGCAAGGGCAAATTTTTATCCAACGCTCACCATATCAGCATCAGGAGGTTTACAAAGTTTGCAGTTCGATGAACTATTTAGTAGTAACTCTCTATTTGCCAATTTCATTAGTGGTTTGGCTCAGCCTATTTTTAACAGACGCAGCATTCGTACTCAGCATGAAGTTGCACAAGCACAACAAGAACAAGCCAAGTTGAATTTTGCACAATCGGTTTTGGTGGCAAGTAAGGAGGTTTCTGATGCCTTATTCACTTATGAAATAGCCACAGAAAAAATTGTTATTAAAGAGAACGAATACAACGCCTATTCATTAGCTACGAGTTATTCCCAAGAACTTTTAAACAATGGCTTAGCCAATTATCTTGAAGTGTTACGCGCCGAAGAAAATACTTTAAATTCTAGTTTAGATTTGGTGAATGCAAAAAATAGTCAATTACAGTCGGTAGTAGATTTATATCAGGCCCTTGGCGGAGGTTGGCAGTAGTTACTGGACAGTGAACAGTCAATAGTTGGCAGTGAGCATTTGTAAATTAGAGTTTGATTAATTGCTGTTTTTTTACTTCGCATTTTTTTAAATGTTTTTTGACAGTAACAGCCCTAAGTTAAATTGAGTCAATAATTAAATGGAATGCGCTAATGCTTCGTACTTAAATCCTTTAAATTTATTATCGAATAAAAACAAAATTTATGAAGACGAATATTGGAATATCAGAAGAAAACAGAAAAAAAGTAACAGATGTACTTACTAAATTATTAGCAGATGAGTTTGTTCTTTATACCAAAACACTAAAAGCACATTGGAATTTAGAGGGTCACGATTTTCATACAAAACATGTTTTTTTTGAAGAGCACTACAATGCCATAAAAACATTTACGGACAGTGTAGCAGAACGAATCAGGAAGATAGGACATTACGCTCCAGGAACCTTGAAAGAATTTTTAGACTTAACACATCTTACAGAAAAATACGACGGAAATAATACAAGTCACGATTATATAAAAGCCTTATTAGAAGATCACGATACGATTATTCAATACATTAGAGAAAATATCTCAAAGGTTGATGAGGATTACAAAGATGCTGGTTCGGGAGATTTCCTAACAGGGTTAATGCAAGAACACGAAGAAATGGCATGGATGTTAAGAGCAACCATCGCTAAACCATAAAGTAATGTATAAATTTCAAGGCTAAATACTAATTGGTATTTGGCCTTTTTTTTTGTAAAACTAGTTCAATACTTCTTTGGTAGATTGCCGTTTTATCAATTCCGATTTGATTACTTTTCGAGTAAAGGGCATCTTATTTTTATTTTCAATCCGCGCAATGATTGTTTTTAAAGCCAATTCGCCCATTTCTTCTTCTTTTTGATGCACTGTAGTTAATGAAGGCGACATAAATTTAGGCAACAAACCATCAGCAAATCCAATAACAGAAATATCTTCAGGAACTTTTAATCCTATTTTTTGGATAAAATTAATGGTGCAAAATGCCGAAAATTGGTCTGAAGCAATAATAGCATCTATTTTTTGGGTGTTTAAAACTTTCTCTAAAATAGATTCAAAATGTTCATAACTAGGGATTTCTATAATTATAGGATGATTCAAATTTCTCTTTTCTAAAGCAGCCGCATAGCCTTCCTTTCTTAGTTCACTCACGCTAGTTTCACTAATCGGCGTTAAGAATGCTATGTTCTTACAGTTTGTTTCTGCTAAAAAATTGGTGGCTTCAAAACCTGCTTCAAAATCATTAATAATAATTTTATCACAGGCAATAGCCTCTGCAACTCTATCAAACATAACCAAAGGAAAATCTCTGTTGGTGATGTTTTCTAAGTGCGAAAAATTCTTTAGGTTTTGAGTTTCTTTTGATAGGGATAGCAGTAAACCATCTACTGCACCATTAATCAAAAATGAAACGCTCTCTGCTTCTTTTAAAAGGGTATCATCAGTTAAACAGATAATCACCTTATAATCATATTTTCTGGCGGCAAGCTCTACGCCTTGTAAAACTTTGGCGAAAAAATCATCGGTAAGATTCGGAATTATAATCCCTATCCTAAAAGTTTTATTTAATTTAAGACTTCTCCCAGTTTCATTGGGAACGTAATTCAAGGATTGAGCTAATTTGCTCACCTTTTCCCTTGTTTCCGCACTAATTTCATCACTGTTGTTTAGTGCCTTAGAAACCGTTGAAATCGAAAGCTTTAAAATAAAAGCAATGTCTTTTAATGTTGTGTGTTGTGCCATAAAAAAAGGATTACCTTTAAAATTACAATTAAAATCTAAGCTAAACTATAATGTGTTTTCGATACTTGTTTTAAAGTTGATGCCGCTTGCTCCGCAGTTATATCTCGTTGTGCGTTAGCAAACATTTCGTAACCTACCATAAACTTTTTAACTTCTGCTGAACGCAATAGTGGTGGGTAAAAGGACATGTGAAAATGCCATTCCTGATGCTCGCCATCAGTCGGACTCTGGTGAATCCCTGCAGAATAGGGAAAAGAAATTTCAAAAAGGTTATCGTAAGCCGTTGTCAGTTGTTTTATGATGGCTGCAAATGCCTGTTTTTCTGTGTTATTTAACTGCCCTATATGCTGATGTTGTTTTATGGGTACAATCATGCTTTCATAGGGCCAAACTGCCCAATACGGAATTAGCACCACAAAATGATCGTTTTTAAATAGAATGCGCTCATTCAAGGCTATTTCCTGGTTAATATAATCTGATAATAGACTTTTTCTATGTGCTTTGAAATAGTTCAATTGCTGTTCTTGCTTTTTTAAAATAATTTCGGGAATGGATTTTTGTGCCCAAATTTGCCCATGGGGATGTGGATTACTACAGCCCATAATATCGCCTTTATTCTCGAAAATTTGAACGTGATTGATGCCTTGCTTTTTGCCTAATTCAAGATATTCTTTTTGCCATAAATCCACCACCTTTTCTATTGCTTCCTGTGTCATTAAAGGTAAAGTAAGCGAATGATTGGGTGAAAAGCAAACCACTTTACATATTCCCTCTTCGGACTCTGCTTGTAATAAACCATCATTAAATTTTTCGGCTTTTTGATTTTCTAGCAAGGCCGCAAAATCGTTTTGAAAGCTAAAGGTGTTCTCGTAGGTCGGGTTTTCTTCTCCACCAGCTCTCGCATTTCCTGGACATAAATAACAATTAGGGTCATGAACTACTTTTTCTATAGGCTTTGCAGCCTCTTTTTTTCCTTGCCAAGGGCGTTTAGTTCTATGCGGAGAAACTAAAATCCATTCCCCAGTAAGTATATTATAACGTCTGTGTGATTTTGAATTGAATTCCATTTTATAGTTTTAAAATACCATCACCAATGGCAACAATTATTGGGGTTAATGCAATATTAAATTGATTTTTATAAGCCGCTCCGATTTTCGCAATAAAGTCCGTCGCTGCATCTTGATGCACTAAATTTATAGTACAACCACCAAAGCCACCACCCATCATTCTAGCGCCAAGAACCGTAGGTATTTTTTTTGTAAAATCTACTAAAAAATCGAGTTCGGGACAGCTTACTTCGTATAAGTTAGACAAACCAGCATGCGATAAGTATAATAAGTCTCCAAAAGTTTCAAAATCTTTATTTTCTAAAGCTTTTGTTGCGGCCATAGTTCGCTCGTTTTCTTGACTGACGTAAATGGCCCTATCGTAAATTTTCGATGGTAATTTATCTTTAAATTCATTGATTGTAGCAGGCAATACCTGGGCTAAAAATTGAGCATTAGGATATATTTCTTGTATCACTTTTAAAGCAGTTTCACATTCTTCTCGCCTATTGTTATACTCACTAGATGCCAAATTATGAGAAACGTTTGTATTCAATAAAATAATTTTATATTCCCCGAAATCTGCCTTAATTAAACGATGTTCTAGGGTATTACAATTTAAAAGTAACAAATGGTCTTTTTTTCCCATCACAACTGCAAATTGGTCCATAATTCCGCATTTTGTGCCTACAAAAGAGTGTTCCGCATCCCTAGAAATCGTAATGATATCAAGATCTGTAAGTCCGATTGAAAACAACTCGTTTAAGCCTTTTGCCATCCCGCATTCCAAAGCTGCGGAAGAACTTACGCCTGAGCCTAGCGGTAAATTACTTTCTATCATTCCATCAAAACCATGAATGCTATTTGGTTTTAATTGATGAATATAATGTACTACCCCTAAAATATAATTATGCCATTCTGTTTTACTTGGACTTACTTCTTCCAAGGAAAAACTAAGGGTTTCGTTTAAATTTTTTGAATATATGGATGCTATATTCGAATTGTTTGCCTTCAAATTCAAATAAATTCTTTTGTCAATTGCTGCTGGTAAAACAAAACCACCATTATAATCTATATGCTCCCCAATGAGGTTAATTCTACCAGGAGAAGCTATATTTACTTCTTTTATTATTTGAATATCTGTCATTTTAAAATAGTATATTTTAAGATTTAAAAAGTGAAAAATTGAATCCCTCATTTTTTAGAGTGTTGTATTTTGCATAATCGAACTCATAGCGATACGCTCCTTTTTTAGAGCTCGACTTGTCTTTTTCTTTCAATTGTATAAGCATTTTTAAAGACAATAATTTTTTTCTAAAATTTCGATTGTCAAATAATTTTTGAAAAAGTTCTTCATAAAGTGCTTGCAATTGTGGGATGGTGAACTTTTTGGGCAATAATTCCAATCCTATTGGATAAAAGCGCGCTTTATTCCTTAATCGTTCTAAAGCATCGGCAACCATTTGTTGATGGTCCATTACCAATTCTGGTAAGGCCGACATAGGCAGCCATTCAGCACCATGCGTTTCTGTAAGCTCTTTGTTCTTTTTAGTCAAAGTAATCAATGCAAACTGACCAATAGAAATACAGCGAGCGCCTGGATCTCTGGCTATAGAAGAATAAGTTTTTAGTTCTTCCATAAATATTTTTTTTAAACCAGTAATCTCATAAAGCACTCTTTTCGATGCTTCTTCTGCCGATTCGTTTTCCGTTATAAAACTTCCGATGAGCGACCAGTTTCCTCTAAAAGGTGCCACTTTTCGTTTAAAGGCTAATAATTTTAAAACCCCATCGTCAAAACCAAAAATAATACAATCCACAGCTACCAATATTTTTTGCGCTGAAGCATAATTTTTTTGTTCTAATTGATGTAGAGGGTTATCCATTAAATTTAAATAATAATGCAAATATAATAAACGTATTTTATACGTTTATTATAAATAGATTATTTGTTCATAATTTATATCCTCTAAATTCTTTTTAACCAAACTCAGAAGCTTATTTTTGCCACCTTTTAAAAAACATGGAAGAATTAAAAATTGGCGATAAAGTATATAACACCAAACAAGATGGTTTTGATGATTTTATACGGTATTCATTCTCAGAAGTAGTGGAGCTAACCAAAACCTTAGCTGTTCTTAAAAATGGCGTTCGCTTGGTAAATCAACCTAGAATATCCTATATCACTGAAAGTATTGGCTATTCTGTTTCCCGACAAAAAGCTACTCATTGGCATTTGGTCACCTCACAAGCCATTGAAAATGCTGAAAAAGAAAATGAAAAAATTACGGCTTTCGAAACAAAACCTAGAGTTAAGTAGATTTATAATTTAAATTCCAATTATTCAGCCCTAAAATGCCTTTGATATTCTTCCCAAGTATCAATATCAACTACTTTTTCTCCAGGGTTTATAGCGATAACATTTGCAGATTTTAAGAGTTCTTTCGCGCCCGTATCGCCATTTAAATTTATTAAATCTAAAAAATAATCTTTACCAAGTATAGCAGGAACTCCAATAGTATTTGGATATTTTGTGGCTATTATTATAGGATTATTGTTGGCATACAAGTTGAGCAACTGCTGTAAATAAGTGGCATCTAAATAAGGTTGATCTGCCAATTGAATCAAAACTGCATCATACTTATTTTCTTTCGCAAGCTCCTGCATGGCAAAAGCAATACTTGTACCCATCCCCTGCTGCCAGTTGGCATGTTCTAAAATTAGTACATCCGCTTCATTAATAGTTGGTTTTATTGTCGCTGCATTTGCCCCTAAAACCACAAAAACAGCTTTCGCTTTTACTTTTTTAGCTTCATTAATCGAATGCCCTAACAAGGTAGTTTGCTGCCAGGGTAACAATTGTTTAATTTCACCCTTCATTCTGGACGAATTTCCAGCCGCTAAGATTAAAATAGCTACTTTACCCATCAATCTAAGATCCCTTTATGCTTGTCTTTCAAAAATTTTGGACTTTGATTTCGGGTGACCGCAAGAATTTCTGAAAGAATGGCTATAGCTATTTCTTGTGGCGTAACGGCACCAATATTGAGTCCCGTTGGGCCGTGAATGGCATCAAAAAAATGAGGATGAACATCAATATTTTTTACTAAAAAATCTGCCAATAACTTTTCCCTACGGTTTGATGGGCCTAATAAACCAATATAAGCAGGGTTAGTATCTTTCAAAGCCATTAAAAAAAGTAAATCTTTCGCATAGCTATGATTCATTAACACAATTGCCGTTTGGTCGTCAATATTTTCTGCTTGATACTGTTCTGGACTTACCGTTTCAAAGCTGGTAATCCCAGGAAAACTATCTTTATTTTTTTCTTCTAAAGGATGTGCAATTACATGCACTTCCCATCCTAAATTACTGGCAAAACTACCTAGTTGAACTGCATCGTGCTCGGAACCAAAAATAAGCAGTCTAAAACAAGGTGTCATACGTTCTTCAAAAACTTTTAATTCGGTATTTACGGCGTGTTTTAAACTTACTGGAAGCGTAATATTTTGAAACTGCACTCTAGTTCCTAATCCTATCTCACAAATTTCTTCTTTTTTATAAAACGATGATATTTTAAAATTGACCCTATCTTTTATAGCTTTTAAAAAAGTATTAATAAATATGAGACTCACATGAAACGGTTCTAATAAAATATATAAAATACCCTCGCATCCCAAACGATATCGCCCGTCATAAGTCATTACTTTAGGAATATCGCTTTCAAAAACGGCGTTTGCTTGTACAATTATTTCTTTTTCTACACAACCACCACTCACCGCTCCAATCATTTTTCCATTTTGTAGCAACAACATTCTAACCCCTGGTTTTCTGTAAGATGATCCATCTAAGGCAACGACCGTGACCAGCACAGTTTTTATTCCCTCTTTATTGGCTAATTGATAAGACTCAACTATTTTTTTGAATTCGTGTGTCATTTAAACAAGACTATTTATGAGCACAATATATTGAAAATTAGATGGATTTTTACTTTTCTCAACTTAATTAAATAGGAAATGGAAAATAAGCCTAGGAGGTTATGAAGGTTAGGAGGTTATAAGGTTATTTGGATAGAAGGTTAGAATGCTATAAAGTTTTAATCCTAAATAAATACATCATTAGAAATACGAAAAAGTTCAATAAAGCTATAATGTTAAAAGGTAGTTATATAGAAAAGGGCTTAACGGACAGCCATTAGCGCTCAGCGCTTCGCATACAAATTTGAATACAATTAACATTGTTTAACATTTTTTATTTAAAACAATTATAATTTTGCAGTAAAATCAGCGTTTAACGCTTGAACAATTAAATATTTGAAAATGAAATTAAGTATAAAATATATTTTGTATGCAGTAGCACTCATCTTTATAGTTTCTTGTGGAAACGCCGAAGATGATGTTTTTTTTAACGGAGGAGGTACAACGGCTACGGATTTAGGGGAAGGAAAATTAGTTGATAAATGTTTAAATTTGGGTACGAATCAACTTACTTTGTCTATTCAAGACCAGTTTACAACCTTACCAGGAAAAGTTTCAGTTTTCTTTAGAGTTTCTGATACAGATGGTAATCCTGTATCAGGCTTAACGGCAAACCAGTTTACCATTTATGAGCAAGGCCGAAATGACGATTGTTTTAACCGAATTTCAACTTCTGAATCGGCTGCAAGAATTTCTCCAAATGCACAAATTTTTAATAATAGTACCTTATTAGTGCTAGATTTAAGTAATAGCGTATTGAGTAGTAGCTTACAAGAATTAAAAACAGCTTCGGTAAGTTTTATCAATAATGTAATGCCAGAATCCGAAAGTCCGGCTGTGAAAATGGCTATTTATTGGTTTGATGGAGAAAATAAATTGCATTTATTAAATGCTTTAACCTCTTCAAGAGAACAGTTAATTGCTTCCGTTAACGGCGTAACCAATACCATTAGCAAAGACCCATCCACCGATTTGTATGGCGCAGTAATCAAAGCGACAGATATTGCTGAAAAATTACTTAGAGATACCAAAAATAATGATTTTATTGGAGCGGCTTCTGTTGTAATATTTACCGATGGTACAGATCAGGCATCGCGTTTTCCAGAAAAGGCAGCTTTAGATAAAGTAAAGAATGCTAACTTAAACATATCCTTTTTTAGTATTGGTTTGGGTAGTGAAATTAATACTGATGTTTTAAAAAGTATCGGAAAAACGGCAAGCGTTTTTGCAGGGAATAAAGCAGAATTAGAAACTACATTCAATAATATATCTCAACTGGTATCCCAAAGGGCCAATAGTTTTTATTTGTTTGAATATTGCAGTCCAAAACGTGATGGAAGTGGTGAAAATAATTTAGCCATCCAAGTACTAGCGAACGGAAAACAAGGTGCAGTACAAACCAAATTCAACGCAAGAGGCTTTACTGCAGGTTGCCAATAAAAAATCATTATACAACAGATTTAAAAGGCTATTCTTAAGAATGGCCTTTATTTTTTTGTAGTTCAACGTCTTTTTTGTTTATTTCATCGTAGATAAAGTTCACGAACACCTATAAATTTTTAAAACTTTAAATCTATTTAGCATGAAAAGATTATCAATTATCGCAGTAGTTACCCTTTTAACTTTAAGTTCTTGTGTATCAAAAAAGAAATACACGGAATTAGAGTCAAATTTAAACGATACTAGAAGTATCTTGACAAAAACTCAAGTAGAAAAAGAAGACTTGGAGTTAAAAATGAGTAAAATTGAAGCAAGGGTATTGGAGTACAATGAAAAAATTAATTCTTTAAAAGAAATTAATGATACCCAATTAACTTCCATTGGTGATGTTGCTGTGATGAGCAATAACACCAAAGAAAAGATGAGAAAAACACTAAGTAAAGTGGATCCGTCGCTTTTAGCGAAAGCTACAACCTTAGAAGACTCCATTAACATTGCCATCTCTTATAACCTTAAAAAATCTATCGCTGATGATGAAGATGATGTAAACATCGATATCGATAAAACGGTAGTGATGATTAATATATCTGATAAATTATTATTTAATAGTGGTAGTTACACTCTAAGTACTAAGGCAAATGCTATTCTTCAAAAAATTGCAGAGGTAATTAATTCCGAGCCAAGTATGGAAGTGATGGTTGAAGGACATACCGATTCAAAAACTATAAACACCGACATGTTTCAAGACAATTGGGATTTAAGCGTAAAAAGAGCGACCTCTGTGGTGCGTTTATTGCAGGAAAAATATAATGTAGCCCCAGAAAAAATGATTGCTGCAGGCAGAAGCAGTTACATTCCTTTAGTAGAAAACGACAGTAAAGAAAATAGATCAAAAAACAGAAGAACTAAAATTGTAATAATACCTAATTTAGATAAGTTTTTTGCCCTTTTAGACTCGGAAAATCTATAATCTTCAATTTAAAAATCAACTTAAAATAGGGCTGCAAAATTGTAGCCCTATTTTTTTAACTTTTATTTAAAAAATATAAGTAGGGTATTTAGGCTTTAAATTGTTATCTTTAAAGATATTCCCAAATTCTTTTCAATACTTAATCATCAAAAAAACGCTATGTAACCTTAAAATAATATGAGTTATGGAGATGATGAAACAAATTATAGATCAAAGTTCGCTACAAGGAATGCCAAAATGGTTTAAAGCATTAGCGATAGCAGCCTTATTTACAATTCTAACCTTAATTATGATAACCCTATTTTGGTTGTTAAAAGATGGGGCCAATATGACCATAAATTACGGTTATTTGTATAAGAGTTAACCAAACGATTTAATTTTATCTTAGAATTAAGGCGTTTTTAAATTGTGTTCCGTTATTTTTTAAATCGATTAAAAAGCCATTGATAACGGCGTATTCAAAAATACCATTTTTCTCCAATAAAAAAGTAGGATTTACCCCTATATTTAGCCTCAATGAACCTGAGGCTTTAAAATAAGGCTTTACCATATTCATTGGTATTGGCGAAGATGTTAATTCGGCAGACATATTTTCAACAGGCACATAAACATACCCTTCTTTTAATAATTCAATAGCATTTAGTTTTAAAAACTCCGCAGTTGTTTTTAAAATTTGTGGATAAACTTTACCCGCTTTAGCTGTATAACCTTTGGCATCAAAAGTTTCATAACCGTAAAAGGTCGATAAATCTCCTTGATCAGCAATAGCACTTTTGTACCAAAAATCAGTATTTCCTTTGTTATCAATTTCTGCTCTTTGGATTCCAATATCAAGCTTATAAGTTTTTCCTAAAAGCGGATAACTTATATCTTCAATTTTTAAATCGAATAATTTTCTGTCGTTTTCAGGAATTTTCTCATAATCAGCGATAGCGATATCTTTATAACTCCCGTTTGATATGGTATAAATTGCGGATAGAATAGAGGTGTAATTTAATTTTCGAATTTCTTGTTTTTCGGGATCATTGTAATAACCGCCAGATTCTATTAAAATAGCACTTGTACCCCATTTTTGAATATTATCGCCAAAGGCTCTAGGTTCAAAATCATCATTATACCTGCCCACCTGTCCTGGTGCATATTTTTGGATAATATCATTCATGAAAACAATAATTTTCATGGCATTTCCACGTACTTCGTTGATGTCTTTTTCGTAATTATAAGCAGGAGCTAAATAGGATATCGTGGCAGGTTTATCGGTACGTTCTGCATTGTAATAGGTGCTTTGATCATGAAGGTTAAAGCCAAAATCAGCATTTAGGCTATCTCGAACTCTTTTTAAAATAGCGCCTTCTGGAGACTGCAAATCAAGCGCATCACGATTAATGTCTATACCTAAGGTGTTTCTTCTGGTAAATATCTCAGCCCCATCTGGGTTTAGCATCGGTAAAAAATGTAGGGTTAGATTGCCTAATATCTCCTGTTTTTCCGTTTTAAAATCATCGCTATCTAAAAAATTAAGAAGGTCAAAAATAGCTTGTGTTGCAGTTGGTTCATCGCCGTGCATTTGCGACCATAAAAAAACATTTATAGGCCCTGCTCCCACGCTAATTAAAGAAATAGAGCGACCTTCAATAGAAGCTCCCACTTTTTTAACTGTATAGCCGTTTTTGTTTTTAAAGTGATTTATTAAAGGTTGAATGTCGTTATGCTTGATTCTTCTTTTGCTTAAAGTATTTTCTTTGTACTTGTCATAAGAATCATATAAAGCCGCGGTAATATTATTTTTTGTTGTTGTAGTGCTCACCTTTTGCTGACAGGATACGGTAGAGAATACAATAAAGGCGATGAGGGTAATTAACTTTTTCATAGGATATTAGGTGTAATTTTCTTTTTATTTTTGACTTGGTACAGGCTTAAAATTCAATTTTTTAGTCGCTTTCCGCACTTTTTTAATAAAATTTTCACCTGGATCTGTTTTTTTGGTTCTGTAGCCATCATCTTTTTCTAACCAAAGTTCATGGCCTTCAAAATTAGTATATTCATAATGCCCAATGACATAATCAATAGCATATTTCTTTTTTAAGTAGGTAACGAGTTTAATATTCGATTTCAGCTGTGCTTTAGTTAGGGGCGTATCTTTAGTTCCACCTACATTTTCAATTCCAATAGCCACGTGGTTTAATCCAATAACGTGCCGAGCCATTGTAGTTTCTGGCATTAATCGGTAAATAGTACCATCTTGATCCACTAAAAAATGTGACGACACATTTAAACCGCTTACATTTTCTAATTCTGGTCGCCAATTCGGGAGTTTTGTTTGGTAAAAAGCATCAAACGAACCTTCAAAAGTCGGGATTGCCGTCCAATGTAACACAACCATTTTGGGAACTATTTCAGAAGTTTGCTTTTCTAAACTATATCTTTCTAAAAAATAAGTTTTAGTAAGTTGCTCTCTCTCCGCATCAAAAACAATAGGTTTGTCTATTATTTTTTTTTGAATGCTACAGGAACTTATGATGAGTGCCAAAAGCACAAAGAATAAGCCTCTATTCATAGCAAATAGCATCAATTTATTGAACTGAGATTTCATTTTAAATTTTCGGTTAGAGCAATACTATCCTTTTCTTTGATGTAAAAAATAGTCAACTTTTTTCTACCCCATGCTGTTGCCTTTTTTTTATCATTCCCCATATACCAATCAATTTTATTGCGATGGCGATAGTGCATTTTATCTTTTACAAGAAAAGTATCGGGAAAAGTATCAATACGCACCATTGTATTGTAGGTCAATCCTTTTCGCATTAAATCTCGTGAAACGGCAATTACTTTCATACCTGGTTTTAGGGTATCGCCCCAAGCGGCAATATTGGCATTTGTTGCTGTGGTCTGTGATGGTAAAGAGTTATAGGCAGTAACGGTAACCCTTAAAGGTTGCCAATCGTGTAAATCTAACTTTTGTTTTTCCTCACGAGAACAGCCTATCACAAGAAAAAAAACTAGAAGATAATATCCATATTTTAAAAATAGCATGGTTCTAAAGCTTAGATTTGAGTCTAAAGTACATTATTTTAATCTAGCAGAAAAACCCTTTTTAAAGAATTGATTTTAGTTATTTGATTAAATTTACAGAAATTGAAAATATACATTGATGAAAATTATTAAAAGAATTGGTTTGTTACTAATAATTGCCCTGATTACTATCGTATATTTTAATTATCCAAAATTGAATTTGATCTCTGGATTTGCTGCTAAAAATATGGCGTCGAGCGTATTTATTGCAGATAGAAATAGTAACGATGTTCGGGATAACGACCATAACATACCACTAGTTAAATTCGCGGAGGTTACAGTGGATAACAATAGTGCATCTAGCACAGTTTTCGGACTAATGCCTCGTAAAAGTGTGTCTCGCGAAGGCTTGGGTTGCCTGCTTATCAATGATGATTTTGATATGAATAAGCCCTATTTAAGGCCTAATAGAGCCCTTTTAATAGATACTTTGGCTTTTCCTTACGGAAATACAACACCAAAAGATACTATTTTTGAAAATGTAAATTATCCAAAACTGATTGCCGCAATTACCAATAGTTTTTCTGATCCCGAAATAAATAAAACAAGAACAGTACTTGTTTATCATAAAAACCGAATTATTGGAGAGCAATAATTAGAAGGTTTTGATGAAAAAACACCCATTTTAGGATGGTCGATGACCAAAAGTATTATTGCTACGCTTTATGGAATACTTGAATATCAGGGTAAAATAGATATCAGTAGCTTTGCTCCTATTCCTGAATGGCAAAACGATGAACGTAAGAATATCACACTTAATCATTTACTGAGAATGCAAAGCGGATTATCTTGGGAAGAAGACTATAGCAAAATTTCTGATGTTACCAAAATGCTTTTTTTAGACACGGATATGACGAAAGCTCAAGCTAAGAATAAAGCAATAGCAAAACCCACTGAAGTCTGGAATTATTCTTCTGGAACAACAAATTTGTTGACAGGAATTCTACGAAAACAATTTAAAACAGAGCAAGAATATTTAGATTTTCCGTATAGCGCCTTAATTGATAAAATTGGCATGCAATCCATGTTGCTTGAAGCGGATATGGCTGGCAATTACGTGGGCTCCTCTTACGCATGGGCAAATACGCGCGATTGGGCTAAATTCGGAATATTATACCTCAACAAAGGCAACTGGAACGGAACGCAATTGTTTGATGAAAAATGGATTGACTACATCACCAAACCCACAGCAAAGTCTGATGGAACTTATGGCGGTCATTTTTGGTTAAATGCCGAAGGCAAATATCCAGATGTCCCGAGAGATATGTATTCTGCTAATGGTTTTCAAGGGCAACGCGTTTTTATTATTCCATCAAAAGATTTAGTCATCGTAAGAACAGGACTTGCGGAAGAACCAGAATTTGATATGAATACCTTTTTAAGTGATATTATTAGTGCGGTTCGTTAATATAACAAGGTTTCAATGTGAGAATGTACTGATTTTTTAATGTAACAAGGCATAAAAAGTTTATACTTAGGCTTCGCTCGGTGCAAGAGCGACAGTACAAGTTCTAGTATTGGCTCAAAAAAATGTATTGATGTTAAAATTTACAAATTATGATTTAACAATTTTAGAATGACTTTTAGGCCTTTTTAATAATCCAAAAAATCAACAATCTAACTATCTTACTATCTAACGAATTCACTATCAAAATATCCCGCTAATTATCCATCTCAAAAACTTCCGCATTTGCCATAAATGATTCTTGCATACGCTCCATTCGGTTATCGAATGCGGTGGAAAAGACAACATACTGGCACTTTTCTAAACTTTCTGGGGTTCTTATTAAATCGGAAAAAACACTCGCTTTTATTAAAAACTCAGCGTCTTCTACAATGAACAACTTTAAATGTCCCAAATTAATGCTGTTTAAATAAAAAATCTTATTTAGTCTTTTTGGAGTGGCAATAACGATGTCAACGCCATCATAAATATCGGCACGTTGGTCTTCTATATTTTGTTCATCATAGGCACAATATATTCTAATGGACATTCTTCCTGTAAATTTTTGAAATTCAGCAGCCAATTCTAAGGCTGACTTTTTGTCTTTTACAAAAATTAACGCTCTTGGCGCATCGTCCACTGCTTTACAGTCTAGTTTTTGAAGAGTAGCCATAATTATAGCTGTGGTTTTTCCGGAACCCGCTGGTGCAATACCAAAAATACTTACTCCAGCTTTAATTTTTGAAAGTACTCCTTTCTGGAAATCATTATATCCCGTAATTTGATGCTCTAATAAAGCTTCCTTTAATTCGGGCTGTAGTTTTTTATATGACATATTTTTAAAAAATTCGGTTATTAATTCGGCTAAAAAACAATTATTGCACTTTCACCACAACTTTTAAGCACTTCACAACATTAGTTTTTAAATGCTGTACTTCTCTATTACTTTTACTATGTAATTAAAAATAAACAAAGATTTTTCATTTTCATATAGTGTTCTCGTAAAAGACTTAATCTTAAATGGTTAGGTCTTTTTTAATTAAGCTCCACCTGTAATCACCCAAAATACGATTTCGCTCTCCCTCGAAGGGAAATCTGAATTGTAAATTTCATTCAAAAAAAGATGCCATTAATTGTGATCCTAAGTCCTAAAAGTTAAATTTTATAATTTGCCCCACCCGGAACTGCGAAAATGCAGTTCAGACCTCTCCCAAGGAGAGGTAAATCGGAAACCCCGAGGCAAAGCCGTCGGGGAATTATTTAGATTAAGGAATCCATTTATTTTTTCCAAAATCTGGTTTGCGCTTTTCTAAAAAGGCATTTCGACCTTCTTTGGCTTCGTCCGTCATATAAGCTAATCGTGTTGCTTCGCCGGCAAATACTTGTTGCCCCACCATACCATCATCTGTTAAATTCATAGCAAATTTAAGCATCTTTATGGAGGTTGGCGATTTCGCTAGAATTTCTTGTGCCCATTCAAAAGCAGTATTCTCTAATTCGTCATGCGGAATTACGGCATTTACCATTCCCATATCAAAAGCTTCTTGTGCAGAATAATTTCGCCCTAAAAAGAAAATTTCACGCGCTCTTTTCTGTCCCACCATTTTCGCTAAATAGGCAGAACCATAACCACCATCAAAACTTGTTACATCAGCGTCGGTTTGTTTAAAAATAGCATGTTCTTTGCTGGCTAAAGTTAGATCGCATACGACATGTAAACTATGTCCACCACCTACTGCCCAGCCTGGAACTACTGCAATCACAGCCTTAGGCATAAACCTAATTAAACGCTGTACCTCTAAAATATTTAAGCGGTGCATACCATCTTCGCCTACATAGCCCTGATCTCCCCTAGCCCTCTGATCGCCACCACTGCAAAAAGAATAAACGCCATCTTTAGTTGATGGCCCCTCTGCAGATAGTAAAACTACCCCAATCGAAGTGTCTTCTTGAGCATCATAAAACGCTTGATATAATTCGCTGGTTGTTTTTGGTCTAAAAGCATTCCGAACATTGGGCCTGTTAAAAGCAATTCGCGCTACGCCATTATATTTTTTATAGGTGATATCTTCAAATTCTTTTGCCGTTTTCCAAGCTATTTTTGTCATTTTGATTCTATTTTTTGAAAGATATTGATAATTTAATTTCTAATTTCAGTAAAGGTAGAAATAAAGTACAAGAGTCGAGAGGAAGTTAAAAAAGTATTAAAAACAAAGTGAAGTTCAAGTTCAAAAAAAAATACGAAATACGAAAATATCAAATTCAAAATCTTTGGATATTTCTTAATCTATAAAATTTTTGAACGCAACAGAAGTCTTAACCCTTTTATAGGTTTGATATAAAGAAGCTATAACATTGATAATAAATATCTTAAGCAAAAAAATATAAAAAATACATACTTATATTTTAAGATTTTATAATAGGAAAGTTCAACAGGATTTCCTTAATTAATAAAAAAATAGCGCAAAAAACCGAAACAAATATCTCGTAAAGGTTATTTTTGATTTTAAAATTTAAATGTAAGTTGCAACATAAAGGCGCTGGGAAGGCTGTAAAGAGTTCTCGTTGTAGTGTTTAACCGATGCTCGTATTTGGCTTCAATGTTCAGATTTTTGGTAAAATTATAACCTACCCCACTAGAAGAAATGAAACGAGGCTGTACCATACTATTTTCTATTTGATCAAATTCGAATTCAGAACTTATACCTGAGAAAAAATAGAGCTTATCATAAATCTCGTAAATCAATTTACTGCTAAATCTGCTAATATCTGTAAGTCTATACGCATCCCTATTCCCTTCCAATTTCCAACTAAAATCTTTAGCTAATTTGGTTTTAAAATTGAAATTAGAATGTACTTCGCCACTTAAAAAAACAGGATATGAAAAACCACTGATAACAGTCCTATCATCTTTTTTTTCAGTGTTCAAGTTTGGCAAAGTATCAAATTGAGCATACATTTGAATGTTAACAAAAAGAAAACAAAGACACATTTTAGACATAAACCCTATAATTTCATTAAGACTTGCATAAGCCCTAAATTATCTATCATTAAAAGCTTCAGGTAAAATATGCAAACTGAAAACTAAGCTCGTAAGAAATTCTAACATATTTTTATTCCTTGTCAAAAATTTAACAATCTTTATATCTTTACACTTGTCTAAAATTGAAATACCTTAGGCAGTTCTTTATCTTATGAAAAAACAATACACCCAAAAACAAATTCCTGAAATAGCCAAATATCTTATCGCCAACGCTCCTCATAAAAAAATCTGTTTTTATGGCAGCATGGGAGCGGGAAAAACAACGCTCATTAAAGCGCTTGTAAAAGAACTCGGAAGCCATGAAGAAGTAAGTAGCCCTACTTTTGGCCTGGTTAATGAATACCATACTGCAGAAAATGCTGTTTTGGCTTTTCATTTCGATTTTTACCGTTTAAATGACGAAAGTGAGGCTTTAGATTTTGGTGTAGAAGATTATTTCTCT
>JBGSQM010000108.1:0-15593 GCA_041738035.1 Cellulophaga sp. | reverse complement strand
GCAAGTCATATCGAAAAGGATATTCAATTCGCCCTTGATGTTGGTGTCGATTATATCATTCTTGACGGTCGTGGTGGTGGAACAGGCTCTGCACCAACCATTTTAAGAGACCATATTAATGTACCAACCATTCCTTCACTTGCAAGAGCCAGAAAATATTTGGACAAAGTTGGCGCAACTGACGTCACATTGATTATTACTGGTGGTTTGCGAGTTGCTGAAGATTTCGCGAAAGCTTTGATGTTGGGTGCGGATGCGATTGCAGTTGCTAATTCGGCCTTACAAGCAATAGGCTGTTTGGGAATGCGAGCCTGCGGAAGCAATAATTGTCCTGTTGGTATTGCCACTCAAAAAGAATCCTTGCGAAGTCGATTGATTATTGATTCTTCAGCAGAACAATTACACAACTTTTTTGATGCCACAAACAATTTAATAAAAGTAATCGCAAGAGCATGTGGTTATAATGATGTTTCAAAATTTAAACATAGCGACCTTTCAACTTACGACTACGACATACATAAACTAACAGGAATCAATTACGCAGGAATAAAATAAAATACCATGGAAAAACAAATGCATTTAGCGGCTCAATATTTAGCTGCAGCGGGAATCAGTTTTGTAGAAAAAAAATCGGACGACAGTCATACAAATTTAGGCTTTAGTACTGAAAATGGCTGCCTTTACACGCATCCACTTTCAGAAAATGGCGATATGTTATGTTTAGATTATGAACGGTTTTCGTTAGAATGGAAATCTAATAAGGAAACAACCTCATTTAGATTGGATGGTGCTACGCATGCTGAAGTTTTAAAATGGCTCACGGACACTTCCAAAATTTTTTTGGATAAAACGTATCACTATAAATTTCATTACGATTTGCCATATACAATAAGCGATACATTTACCTATAAATTGTTAGACGTAGGCAAATTGATTGAGTTGATGCATCTACGTATTTTGTCTCAATTTGTTCTCGAAAAGATAGATAAACAATATGACCTTAATGCCTCAATTAGAATCTGGCCGCATCACTTTGATACAGGAATTTATAGTCCACTGCCGGATTCTGACATTACCATTGGATTGGGATTGGCAATACCAGATACGATTTGTAATAAACATTATTTATATCTCTCTGGATACAAAAATGGTAGTACAATAACCACTTCCAGCTTACCAAAATTATCATCTGGAGAATGGAAATCCGATGGGTTTACTGGAGCGATTCTCAATACAGAAAATGTAGTAGAATCTGAAGGTGTTGCTTTTTATGAAGAAGCAATCAATCAACTAAAAAACAAATAATGATGAATACAATAGATTTTTACGGCGCAGATTGGTGTCCGGACTGCCAAAGGGCAAAAGCATATTTAAAAGAACATGATATTGATTATAATTTTATAGATGTTGATATCGATAAAAGTGCAACTGCCAAAGTTGAAGAAATCAATAACGGAAAACGCATTATTCCTACAGTTATAATTAATGACAAATCTTACACAAATCCAGATAATGCCACACTCGCAAACATTCTTGGGATTAACAAGCAAGGAGTCATTAAACTCTATGGAGCAGACTGGTGTCCAGATTGTCAACGAGCGAAATCCTATCTTCAGGATAACGGCATCAATTTTCAATTTATTGAAGTAGATAAATATCCTTGGGCTGCAAAATTAGTGGAAGAAACAAATAACGGAAAAAGAATTATCCCTACCATTTTTATTAACGAAAAATCCTATACAAATCCAGATAATGCGGTCTTAAAAGAGGTGTTGAATATTGGACATGAAGCCGAAAAACACATTTATGACAGTATCATTGTTGGCGCAGGAGCTGCTGGATTAACGGCCTCAATTTATATACAACGTGATAGATTCAGTTCTATAATCCTCGAAAAAAAGAATATTGGCGGAAATGCTTTCTTAACTCAAAAAATTGAAAACTACCCTGGTTTTACTGATATTTCAGGTCCTGAATTGATGAAAAAAATGGCAGAACAAGCCAAAATTTATGGTGCTAAAATTGAAACTGGCGTTGAAGTAAAAGCGATTAAAAAAGACGGAAACCTCTTTTCGGTTGATACGAATATGGGCGAATACCAATCCAAAACGGTGGTGTTGGCATTAGGCTCTACCTATCGCAAAATGGGAATTCCTAATGAAGAGGATTTAATTGGTGCTGGAATACACTTTTGTGCGACCTGTGATGGTGCTTTTTATAGAGACAAAGAAATTATCGTTGTGGGTGGTGGAAACAGCGCGTTGGAAGAAGGCATTTTTATGGCATCGTTCTGTAAAAAAGTGACCATTGTTCACAGAGACAGTGAGTTCTCGGCTTCAGAAACCTATATCGAAAAATTGCCCTCTATAAAGAACATAGAAACACATATGAATAAAGAATCTTTGGCCTTCATCAAAGACGAAAAAGACAATTTTAAAGGACTTAAAATAAAGGACAAAAGCACAGGCAAAGAAGAAGAATTATATGCCGATGGTAGTTTTATTTTCATAGGATTAATTCCAAATACGGAAAGCATAAAAGATTTAATTGAACTTAACGAGCGTGGATTTATCACCACGACGGGATTAGGAGAAACAAACGTTGAAGGTGTTTTTGCGGCAGGAGATTGTCGTGAAGGCGCCATTGCGCAAGTAGCCGCAGCAACTGGTGAAGGCGTTTTGGCGAGTTACGGAGTTAGACAATATTTTAAATAAATTCAATTATGGAACTTACAATGCAGTTTTGGTATTTACTACCCATTTCAATAGCGATTGCTACAATAGCAATGTCTTCAGGTATTGGTGGTGCTGTTTTCTTTTCGCCATTATTCATGATAGGTCTTGGTCTTGAACCAAATATTGCCATTGGTGCCGCGTTGGCAACAGAATTATTTGGGTTTGGCTCTGGTTTTTTTTCATATTGGAAGGCTAAACTCATTGATTTCAAACTTGGCTTTAACCTATTATTATTTTCTGTTCCATTTGCAATTTTAGGAACCATATATGGAGATTTAGTTCCGCCTTTGATACTTAAAACAATATTCGGAGTTGGGATTGTATTTATTGGTTCTCAATTATATATGTCTTGGAGACAAGAAGAAAAAGAGAAGTTAGATGCAGCCCATAAAAAGGAATTTGAAAAAAACCACGAAAGCTCGTTGACCGATGCCCAAGGTAATATTTACAATTACACGGTTTGCAATAAGAATATGGGACGCATGTTTGCAGCTGTCGGAGGTACTTTTTTAGGAATGATTTCGGTAGGATTGGCAGAACTTCAAGAATATCATTTGGTCGCTAAATGCAAAGTCCCAACTCGCGTTGCAGTTGGAACATCAATTTTTGTGGTAACAATAACAGTTTTATTCGCATCTGTAGGTCATTTCTACGAATTTAGTCAGCAAGGTAGTGAGGTTATGAGTGAGGTGTTAAACCTCATTATTTTCACAATTCCCGGGGTTGTTATTGGTGGCCAACTTGGGCCACGTTTACAAAAAATAGTTCCTGCCAATAAAATGAAAGTTGGTATTTCGATACTCTTCATTTTAGTAGGTGTCTTTATGCTTTATACATTAATCTAATTATTAAAAAAGGATTATATCAGTAATCTAGAATTTATAAAATAAAAAAACAAAATGATACAAAACTTAAAAAACGGGATAGCGGCACAAAGCTATGATGTGGTATCTTTTTTTAACGGAACCGCAGAAAAAGGAAATTCAAAACTTACAGCTAACTATAACGGAGCTCAATATCTTTTTTCGTCAGAATCAAACAAGGTGAAATTTGATACTTCGCCAGAAAAGTACATACCTCAATATGGTGGCTTTTGCGCTTTTGCAATGGCTGAAGGCAAGGAAGTGATTCCAAACCCAGAAAGTTGGAAAATACAAGATGGGAAGCTTTATTTTTTTACACGAATGCTTTTTGGAATCATAGATGCAAAAAGGCAATGGGTAAAGAATCCTACAAGTCGTCAAAACCTTGCGGATGTCACTTGGAACAAACTAAATTCTTAATGATTACTTATTCCTACAAGCCCTTTTTGTTACAACTTTTAGGAATAAAATTCATCTATAGAAAATAAGAAAACAATATTATTTGTCAGGAATAAATATGCTTTTGACACACTATTCAAATGAAAAATAAAACAATTTTGGTTCTACTTTTTATCGGCTTCGGTTTAAGTCATGCATATGGCCAACATACAAACTTAAAACAAGTTAGGTATACTGCCCATAACAAAGGGAAAGTTTTTATTTATTGGGGCGGGAACCGAGAAAATTATTCAAAGTCAGATATCACTTTTCAAGGTAAGGATTACGATTTCACATTGAGTAATGTGGTTGCCCACGACAAGCCCAAAGGTTATAGTTCGGATTATTTTAATCCAATGCGGATGACAATTCCTCAAACTAATTTTAGATTGGGATATTTTATTTCAGATCATTACAATGTCTCTATTGGATTAGATCATATGAAATATGTGGTTACTCAAAATCAACTTTCAAATATCTCTGGGTCAATCAATTTACCCGAAACAGAAATCGGATCTTCATTTAACGGTGTGTACGACGATGAATCAATTAATATAACTGAAGATTTTTTAACCTTTGAGCATACAGATGGGCTTAATTACATCCATATTGCGATTGCGAGAGTAGATGATATTTCAAAGATTTTTGGAATTCAAAATACAGACGTATTCCAAATTAATTTAACGGAAGGAATTTCAGGAGGCCTATTATATCCCAAAACCAACGCCTCGATTTTAGGAAAAAAAAGACATGATGATTTTCATGTTTCTGGCTATGGCTTGTCCATAAAAGAAGGATTGAATTTTACTTTTTTGAAATATTTTTTCATCCAAGGAGAGCTTAAAGGAGGCTATATAAACATGAATGATATTAGAACAACGCAATATTCGGAAGACAGAGCTTCACAACATTTTTTCTTTCTGGAACGAGTTATTGCTATTGGTGGTATTTTCAGAATTTGGTAAATAATGAAATTATTAATCAGACAACGAGGAAACTAAAATAGACAAAAATAGCAGAAGCAGTGAAGTTAACTCATAGTGATTTTAAAATACAATTGCATTATGAAGAAAGGTTTTGATTACTATTACTTTGCATTCGTTTGCTTGGCCTTTATCCTATTAATTATTGGACTAGGGTCTTACGGCTTTACTGAAACTAGTGAAGCTCGATATGCAGAAATAAGCCGAGAAATGTTTCTTTCTGGCGATTACCTTAACCCTCAATTACTTGGTGTGTTCCATTTTCACAAACCACCAATCACATATTACATTACCACTTTAGGATATCGTATTTTCGGTATCAACGAATTTGGAGCTCGATTCTTTTTACAAGTTGCAGTGATTATTCAATTACTGTTTGTTTATGGTATTACTAATTTGATTTACAAAAACAAGAGGATAGCCTTCTTATCTGGCTTGATATATTTTTCGATGCCAATTGTTCTTATAGCAAGTCGCAATCTCACTACAGATATTTACGTAACCACTTTTATTATCGGATCCATCTATTGCTGGCAATATTACACAAGTAGAGGGAAATTACTTTTTCTTTACTTGTTCTATATTCTTATAGGACTTGCCTTATTGACTAAAGGGCCCGTTGCCTTATTGTTTATCTTGGTTTATGTCATTACATACAAGGTCATTTTCAAGAGTGGCACACATATAACTATTCATAATATATTAGGGTTGTTATTGTGTCTAGGAATAGGAGCCAGTTGGTATATTTTAGTTATTGTTAAAAACCCAAATCTCTGGAATTATTTTATAGATAAACAAATTGTATCTAGAATTAATGCAAATTCTTTTAACCGTTCAAAACCTTTTTGGTTCTATATTCCGATTATTATTGGATTATTATTTCCATGGTGGTTAGGTACTATTGTTAATTTCCGTAGTGGAGTTAAATCTACTTTTAAGTTGCAAAAGGAAACTTGGCTACTACTAGTTTCAAGTAGTATTCTTTTTATTCTTTTTTCACTGTTTAGCACAAAGCTTATTCTTTATATCCTGCCTGTCTTTTGGATGGTTGCCATATTTATTGCAGTTCAGTTGAATACATTGACATTAAAAAACAAAAAAATCATTGTTTTAAGCTATGTTATTTTGTTGAATTTATTCTTTTTTACGCTTTTGAGTTTGTGGATTAAGAAACCTGATTTTATTACGGTATCACTATCAGCAATTATTGCGGTTTTTCTAATAACTGTGAGTTCCTTTATCATTTATTATTTAATTGAGGATAACGAAGTGTACAAACCGGTTATTATGTCACTTCTATTTAGTACTGCCATAATCCAAGTCTCAACGTCTGTTATGAAAAACAATAGCCAATTGATAAATTCCACACGGGACATGATGGATTTTATAAATACTAATGGAAAAAAACATAAAACCATTTTGGTATACAATTATTTGCTTTCATCCATTCCGCTCTATTCAGACGTGAATGAAATCACTATTAATTCAGGTCATAATACTACAAAACGTGAAGTTCAATTTCAGCACGATGAGCTATGGAGAGAACATCTTTGGGATGTAAAAGATGATACAACTATATCAAAGTTAAGAGAACTTTCACATCATAAGAACACCTATTTATTGGTAAGAAAAAAACATGATATAAGTAAAAATTTATCTTTTCTGAAAGATGATTTTAACAATACAAAAGAATTTACAAAATGGGAAATCTATTATAACAACTAATAGTTTATAACACAGAAAAAATCGTGAAATATATTAGACAAAAAAATCAAAAGTACTAGAGATATAAAGTTAATTTATAAAAACCCTTTGTTATGAAAACACTATCATTTTCATTGAATATTGATTTTATATGTCACATATGTAGTGGTTCTGTTTTCAATAATTGTACAGGGTTTAAGTATAAGTGCATTTGTAAGAAAATTGTATAAATAGAAAAAATATAAGAAAAATACGATGGAGAAAATGCAATTCAGGGCTTTTCTTTCTTGAATGCGTCAATAGGATTTGTTGTTAAAGATTATAATTACTAAAAGAATTTAAAATCAGCACGTAAAAAGATTTTATCGATAATCTAACAGTAAAATAACAGAATAATGGAACTCATAGATTTAACCTTTTTAAGCCCAATAGCACTTTTACTACTTCGCATTATTGTAGGAGTGGTATTTTTTAGTAGCGGTAAGAGTCACGCTACCAATCCTGAAAAACGTGGAGAAAGTATTGGGATGCCAGCATCGGCTGCCATGGTATTGGGCATCGTGGAAATGCTCGCTGCTGCCTCCATCATTTTGGGGGTTTTCATTCAAGTGGGAGCCATATTGATTATGATGATAATGCTCGGCGCAATCTATAAGAAAATTTTTGAGTGGAAAACTGGTTTTTACGCGGAAAAGGGTTTTGGCTGGCATTATGACGTCCTGTTTTTTGCTGCAGCCTTTGTCATATTAACCACAAATGGTGGCTTGTATACCATTTATTAAAACAAAATTATGTCTAAAAACGTATCAGAACAATTATTGGAAATACTAATAGCTACTGGAGTCAAAAATATTTATGGTGTCACGGGCGATGCCCTCAATTTTTTCGTAAAAGCTATCGAAAAAAGGGATGATGTCAACTGGATTGGCTTTAAACACGAAGGCAATGCATCATTTGCGGCATTTGGAGATAGTGAATCTACAGGTTCTCTTGCCGTTTGTGCCGGAACAGTTGGACCTGGAGCCTTACATCTAATTAATGGACTTTATAATGCCAAAAAAGAACGAACGCCAGTAATCGCCATCACAGGACAAGTTCCGCAAATTCAACAAGGAACAAATTATTTTCAGGAGGTCGATTTAAAAAAAATATATGATGATGTTTGTGATTATCAAGCTATTATTAAAACGCCAGAAATGGCACCACGTGTGATTCAACGTGCTATTCAGATTGCTGTGTCACGAAAAACGGTATGCCGTATTGAACTTCCAGCTGATGTTGCTGGCATGAAAGCAGAAAACGAAGAAATGTTACGACCCATTTATATTTCTGATGCAATTCTAATGCCTGGTAATGATTCCATCAAGAAAGCTGTAGAAGCAATCAATAACGCCAAGACAGTGGCTATTCTTGCAGGTCATGGTTGTAGAGAAGCCAGAAGCGAAATCCTTGACCTTTCCAGAAAATTAAAAGCACCCATTACGCATACGCTAAAAGCAACCGACATATTTGACCACGATACAGAAAATACAGTTGGTCTCACAGGATTGATTGGAAACCCTACAGGCTACCATGCGGTGATGAAATGTGATTTGTTGCTCATGCTCGGTACGGATTTTCCGTATATTGACTACTTACCTCACGATACAACTACCATTCAGGTTGATATAAGAGAAGAAAATATTGGAAATAGGACCAGTGTGAATATTGGTGTGCATAGTGATGTAAATGCTTTCGTGAAAGCCATATCACCATTGGTCAAAGAGAAATCTGAAGACCAATTTCTTTCAACATTAAACGAAAAATTTACCAAATGGAAACAAAGTAAATTAGAGGAAGCTTCTCCCGAGCGCGATAACGAACCCTTACATCCACAAATATTTACGCGTTACATTAATGAATATGCTGCAGACGATGCCATTTTTACCGTTGAGACTGGCACCTCGGCCATTTGGGCCGCACACCATATTTCATTTCATACCAACAGAAGAATTATGGGTTCTTTTAATCATGGTTCTATGGCTGTTGGATTACCCGCAGCTATGGGAGCTTCAATGGCCAATCCTGGCAGAGAAGTATGGTGTATCTCTGGGGATGGAGCATTCAATATGGCAATGCAGGACTTTATTACGGCCGTACGATATAATCTTCCAGTTAAAATCCTTATTCTGAATAATTCCCAATTAAGTTTTGTGAAATTAGAAATGGAAGAAGTAGGACTCGCACCTGCCTTAGAAGCTCTGGAACAACAAAATGTCAATTTTGCGGACTATGCGCGTTTATGCGGTGGAGAAGGCATACGTGTAGAAAAAGCTAAAGACATAGAAAATGCCATAAAAATGGCAAAAATTAGTACCAAGCCATTTATCATTGATGCGGTCGTAAGTAGTGGTGAATTATCCCTCCCACCGCACATCGGACTGAAGGAAGCCGTCGGATTTGGAACTTCAAAATTAAAAGAAGTCCGCCAAATCATTTCTGGAGATACTGACCAATGGGAAAACCTTAAAAAAGAACTCAAAGCCTATTTCGATTAATATTTTAACATTTTGAAAACTGAAATTATGAAGAACAAATTTTTAAGGAGTATCGTTGCTGGAATCGTAGCAACAATTGCAATGACCGCTATGATGATGATTGCAGCACAATTGGGAATGCCCAAAATGGAACCTCCAAAAATATTAGCGACAACAATGGGCACTTCTGTGGTCGTCGGTTGGATTATGCATTTTATGATTGGAATTATTTTTGCCTTAATGTATGCCTACATTATAAAAGACTGGCTAACAAAAATCTCTTCAAATTTATTGAAAGGGGTTGTATTCGGAATCATTGCCTTTGTCATCGCTCAAATAAGTATGGGTTTAATGGGTCTAATGTTACCTTCTATGCCAGAGCCTTCTGGTAATATGGTATTGATAATTATTGGAAGCCTTATGGGACACATTCTTTACGGAATCGTAGTTGCTGCGATAGATAATAAGAAAGATTAAGTCATAACGCTAAATGACCGTTTGGTGTTTGCAACTCCAAAGTGAAAACAATTTATAGGTTATGTAAATAACTAAAATTTAAGTCCCAACAAATTATGCCGCAAAAGCAATTAAGATTAAAAATATGAGTGTAACTACACAATTGAAAATGATAGATGAATTCATGAGAGATGTTGATGAAGGTCTGTCAATGAAAAAAAAGAGTATTCCTTCAAAATACTTTTATGATAAGAACGGCGATGAGCTTTTCGTAAAAATAATGAAGATGCCTGAATACTATTTGACGAGGGCGGAACATGAAATTTTAAAAGAAAACACTGCACTGATAATCGATTCATTAAAACTTCAAAAAGAAACCTATTTTGAATTTATAGAATTAGGTGCCGGCGATGGCACAAAAACCATGGAATTGTTGCGAGCTTTGATTGCCGGAGGTTTTAACTTTGATTATCTCCCCGTAGATATATCCGAAAATGCCCTTTTTAACCTAAAAGCTTCATTGGCTTTCGAAATACCTGATTTACACGTTAAAACACAACACGGGGATTATTTTGAAGTATTGTCGACATTAAATGAAAGTTCCTGTCCCAAAGTTGTCCTGTTTCTTGGCTCAAATTTGGGGAACTTATCCGATGAGAATGCCGGACAGTTCATTTATCAATTGGGGAGCAACCTAAATCATGGAGATAAGGTTTTATTAGGGGTAGATTTAATTAAATCGAGTGACATTGTTTTACCTGCCTACGATGACCCAACGGGCATCACAAAAAGTTTCAATCTGAATTTATTGACCAGAATAAACAGGGAGCTGGATGCTGATTTCGATATAGCAAAGTTTAATCATATCTCTGAATATGATGTACAGGAGGGAATCGTCAAAAGTTTTCTCGTGAGTTCGACGTTTCAAAAAGTGACCATCGGCCGAAGTAGCAAATCTTATGTATTTGAAAAAGATGAGCGAATACATACCGAAATTTCCAGAAAATACAATGACGCCATTATGAGGGATATTTTGTCAGATACCGATTTTAAGATTACAAATAAATTGAGCGATAGTAATAATTATTTTGCTAATTATATTTTGACGAGACAATAAGGGCAATATCATTAATGAAGAAATTCATTATTAAATAAACGCCATTACAATTTTACTTAATTGTACAGTAGATATTGTCAAAATTGTAACTCATGCAATTAAAGCTGAAAATTCTAAATTATTTAAACCATAAAAACAGAAATAGATGAAAAAAGTTGACTTTAGTGCATTAAAAGCAGTATTTATAAACTGTACATTGAAAAAATCACCCGCAACAAGCCATACGGATACCCTTATGGATGTTGCAAAACACATCATGGAAAAAGAAAAAGTTACCGTTGAGACCATTCGTTTCATAGACCATGAAGTGGCTACGGGCGTGAATGCCGATATGACAGAGCATGGTTGGAGCGTAGATGAATGGCCAAGTATCTTTAAAACTATTATGGATGCGGATATACTTATAGTAGGGACGCCAATATGGCTTGGAGAAAAATCGTCTATCGCTCAAAAATTAATTGAACGTCTTTACGCCATGAGCGGTGAAACGAATGATAAAGGACAGTATATATTTTACGGTAAGGCGGCAGGATGTTTAGTAACGGGTAACGAGGATGGTGTTAAACATTGTGCTATGGGCATTTTATATGCACTACAACATGTTGGATATTCAATTCCACCACAAGCTGATGCTGGATGGATAGGAGAAGTTGGGCCAGGGCCAAGTTACGGCGATACAGAATGGAAGGGTAAAAAGATTTCTCCACCATTGGGTACCGATTCAGATTTTACCAATAGGAATACCACCTTTATGACTTATAATTTATTGCATTTGGCATCTATGCTAAAAAAACAAGGTGGTTATTCTAATTATGGAAATTCACGCGAAGATTGGGACGATGGAACCCATTGGGAATTTGAAAACCCTGAATACCGCTAATAGAAATTTCTTTATTTGCGATTCAATATTTTCTATTTAAAATTGAAAATATAAATATAATCACAGCACATAAAAAGTGCGAATCTATGATTCGCACTTTTTATTTATAATTTCATCTAAAAGGTCCGTGTCAATATTCCAGTTAACTACTTATGTTTTTATAAATTAAGAGTCACACAGCAACCCATAAAAACAGTTTCTATATTGACTTGGGGAGGTTTACGTGGAGGAATTTCTATAGCATTGGCTTTTGAGACTAACAAATGATTTGTCAGGAATGTTGATTTTATATGTCTTAAATATAGAGGTGTTATTTTCAATAATACTACAAGGTTTAAGCATAGGAGCATTTGTGAAAAAATCATATAAATAGAAATGATATAAGAACAATTCAATGAAGGGAAAGCAAGACAGAGTTTTTTCTTTCTTTAACGTGAAACTACTATTGGTTGTCAAAGATTAGAATTCTAAAAATATGAAAACATGAAACGAGCGTGCTAAAAATTTTATCACTCAAAGGAATGATTAACCTGCCTGCGGACAGGCAGGTAGCGAACAGCATGTATCCTTTAAAAAAACAATAGATATAAACACATGAAAACACTATCATTAATTTCGGCATTGATGCTTTCCTCTTGTGTGAATGCACAGGATGTTCCGAGCTTATTTGAACAATTGGACCCTTCGGTTGTAACCATTCAGGTGACCGAGTATAAGATTCAAAACCAACAACTTTCGGCGTCTGAAGGTTTGGGTTCTGGAGTGATTATTAGTAAAGACGGACTTATTTTAACTGCAGCTCATGTAGTTGAATCTGCAAACGAAGTTGTTGTAAAACTTCAAAATGAGACCATATTGAAAGCCGACGTTTTATCGAGCTCTTCAGCTGGTGATGTAGCTCTTATTAAATTGCGAAACCCACCTTCAAATTTAATCGCTGTAAAGCCAGGGGATTCAGAAACGACCAAAATTGGAGAACAAATTTTAATTATTGGCGCACCACTTGGATTAGAACATTCGCTTTCGGTCGGATATGTGAGCCGAAAGATGAAAAAAGACATGATTACCAATGGAGAAATGGCTGGTTTCATTCAAACAGATGCCTCAATAAACCATGGAAATTCTGGCGGACCCATGTTTAATATGAAAGGGGAATTAATTGGAATTGTGAGTTTTATATTATCCCAAAGTGGTGGTTTTGAGGGATTAGGATTTGCAGTAGATGTTAATACCGCAAGAAAAGTCTTGTTTGATGTCAATAGTTTTTGGACAGGATTTGATGGTGTTTTTTTAGGTGAACAATTGGCTGGCGCTTTAAACACGCCTCAACGTTCCGGTGTTTTGGTACAGCGCGTTACACCGAATTCATTTGCAGATATCATCGGCTTAAAAGCAGGTTTTATGCAAAGTGAAATCGTAGGACAGAAAATATGGCTTGGAGGCGATATTATTTTGAGCATTCAAGGCTTGAGTTGTAATGCACCACACGATTTAGGCAACATAAAACAACAAATAGAAAATCTAAAGGTGGGAGACCATGTAATTATTGAGGTTTTACGGAAAGGAGAACTAATGTTGCTTGAAGCCAATTTTAGTAAAAATAATATCAAAAACTAAACATAAAAACTTATAAATGAAATTAAAAATCGCAACAGTTTTATTACTGTATTGCTCGTTCGCTTCTGCCCAATTAAATGATTTGGCTCGTATTGATTTTACCATAATTCCTGCAGGGAATTCGGATATTGAGTACAATCGAATTCGAGCACTTTTCAACTATCCAATAAAGCTAAAAAAGGAAGGCACCTATCTTTTTGTAGGTTTAGATTACAGTCATATTAATTTAAAAATGGAAGATAGTCCTTCTTTTGATAAAAAAGAGATTGATGGGTTTCAATTATTGGATTTAAACATTGGCTATACAACACCTTTAAAAAATGATTGGCGTTTGGGAGGTCGTTTAATACCTGGGTTTAGTTCTAACCTCACGGCAAATGACTTAACATTTGAAGATATCGTCCTGTCTGGAGATATCGTATTCATTAAGGACAAAACAAAAGACGAGACAGTTGCTAAACCTTGGCGACTTATGCTTGGTATTTCATATTCTGGCAATAGAGGATTTCCTTTCCCGCTTCCTTTTATAAGTTATTATAGAAAATTCAATCCAAATTGGTCCTACAATGTCGGTGTTCCAAAATCCAATTTACAATATCATCTTTCAGAAAACCATCGACTTAAATTATATGCAGAGTTAGATGGTTTTACTTCTAATCTTCAAAGGGGTGTTATTGTAAATAATAATGAGGTCGCCGAAAGCATAAATATGTCCTTGATTTTGGGTGGCCTACAATATGAATATCATATTAACGATCATCTTGAGTTTTATGCGCGATCTTCCTATATTTTTAGTAATTCTGTAAACTTAAGAGATGATGGCAAAAACAATGTAGAATCATTAGACAATTCTAATTCATTGTATTTAAGAACTGGTATTCAATTTAAAATTTGAATAAAATGGTCTTAATTAATGGAAAGTACTATGATCGTAATCTTTCTTGATTTCTGTGTTTTATTAGTAAAAAAATATTTCAAAAGATTCACTTGATTCAATGATATATATATCAGTTAAATAGGTTCAAAATAAAAATGTGATCGGATGTTAAACACCATTGACGAATTAGTTGATTAAGCTATTTGGAATATCTGTAATTATTCATAAGCAAAAAAAAGACAATATTTATTTGAAGATTCAATCTAACTATATAAAATAATCCATTTGGTTTTAAGTATTAAAAAATAGCTAAAAATTGATAACCTTATCTAATGCATCATCCGTATCTTTTTGAATAAAATTTGATTGGTATAAAATTGTGGTTGTTACTGATGAGTGTCTATAGAGTTTCTGCAACAACCGAATTGGAATTTTATCGCCAGAGATATTACCAAATGAATGTCGAGCAATATGCATACTTATCTTTTTATTGATTCCAGCTTTTGCAGCAATTATTTCTAACCTTCTGTTAAAATTCCGAGTTGCTGTCTTTATTCGAGTCCTTAACATCCTCTTATCACTAATATTGACTCCTTCAAGTTCTTTAAAAATGAATACGGATTTTTCATCTTTCTCTAAAGTATTTAAAATTGCCAAAGCCTTCTCTGGAATTTTCAAGGATACAATCTTATTATTCTTTCCCATTCTATAATGAAGCCTTCCATCTAAAAAATCTTTCCATTTCAACATCAACAAATCTCCTACCCTAATGCCCGCAAAATAGAAACTTATCAACCAAACGTTCAAAACATATTGCTGTGCATCCGAGAGATTCTTCATCGATTCCAAATTTTTGATTTCATCTTTATTCAGACCTATTTTTTTTGTTTCTGGAAACTTTATTTGATACTTCCCTTTGCCAAATGGATAAGACTGCACGTTAATTAATGATTTGGATTTTGCCAAATTACATATCGTTCTTAACGTAATCATGTAATTTGCTATGGTTCTGTCTGCAATTCTTCTTCGGGTTCTCAAATAACTCTCAAACTTTCTTAAGATTTCAACACTCAATTCATTGACATAAAAAGAATCTCTCTTTAGAAATTTTTTGAATATTTCAATTCGTTTTTCTTGAATGTCATGTTGATGAAATTGTTTTCTATCATTGATTTGTGCAAGAAAAACCTTGGCCACTTTGAAAAAATCATTATCCTCATCAGAAGTCATTTGCTCCTTGATGCTTATGGAGGTCAACCGCTCATCATCAATTTCGGCATTAAGAAGCCTTTTATTTATTTTCGAGAGCTTTGTGATAATAAGTTGGTTTATTTCTAAATAATCTGGATGTGAACTTTTAACGCAACAATTTTTTGAATCCCATTGATTCATTTTAATCGCTTGTCC
>JBGSQM010000083.1:0-5521 GCA_041738035.1 Cellulophaga sp. | reverse complement strand
ACATTACCATTTACAGTACCCCCCATGCTTGTTGTAAATGTAGCTCCGGTACCTGTAGAAGGTGTGGTTAAATTAGCGGGAGTGGTAGTCCACGCTACGGTAGCATCTGCGGGTAAATTGGGTATAGTGTAGGTATTGGGTAAAGTACATATGTTAATGCTTCCGTTTATTGTTAGTGAACCAAACAAATTTGAAATATTAGTGGTGTTAGTTGTAAATGCATTTGATCCGGAAGGGTCGAGCCAGTTGCTTAACCGGGTGGCGTTGGTGCCGCCGCCTGTCCAGGATACATCAAACCGACCGTAATTAGTTCCTCCAGACACTTGATTACACGGGGGACTTGTAGGTTGGGTACTTGAAAATAATTGGCCAATTACTCTTTTATTTACATCAAATAATGGAGAGCCAGAACTGCCTGGTTCTGCTATACCCCTTGTCCATAAAACTCTCCAAGCTGTATTTGAGTTCAATCTAACATTGCCAATTGAAGCTGGGTTATCTGCAAACGAAATTTTCATTTGATCTCCTTTGGGATGATGGATGCCAGCAGAAGTATTAGGTACAGTGGATGAACGAGACCAGCCTAAATAAGTAATATCAGAATTTGAAGGAGGTGTTTGAAATAATTCTAGTAGAGAAAAATCAGTAGGTTCATAAGTGGCTCTTAAAGTAGCTCCATTAAACAATAAACCTTGTTGGTTGTAAGTGTTTGGTGAGCAAGTAGAACTCCACCATCCAAAAATATATGTCCAATCATTAGGGTTTCTGCCATCTGTATTATGCCAGGCAGTAAGTAAGTATGGTTTATTTGTATTGCATGTGTTTGCAAGTAATTCTGCTGAACCGAATTCAGCGTTAGGTGTTTGTATAAGGCAGACAGCTTTTCTTTCGCTTGCATAAGGGTTTCCTTCAGCGCACATTACATTAATATTACATGAACTTGAAGAATTGAAAACTCCAAAAGCAGCAGAGTCGGAGTTATCTTGATATTTTTTTGGGGGGATACCAAAAAGCACTTTCGATATGTGAAGATAATCCCCAATTTTTTGACCCTTCGGAATTTTCATTTCAAGTATTACTGCATCCCCAGGGAAACTATTCGTACTCCACAATCTTTTGCCGGTGATATTTTCCTTTGAAGTTATTGGCCCTAATACGACTGTTTTTCCCGGGGTATAAATATAAAACTCAGCATTTTCAGGCAAAGCCAATTTATCAAATGATAATGTTATTGAAACAGCTTTCTATGCTATAATTTTTTGCCTGTAAACCATATCATTACCAAGTTTTTCAAATACGCTCTCTGAAAAAGGATATATGTCTACATTTTTTGGTTTAGCAAATTTAATCATCCCAGTATTTTTTTTGACATCAGCATTAGTCATATCCTCCATTTCAGAAATAAGTGTTTCAATGATTTTTTCGTTTTTAGCATATATCCCTTCTTTCGTTACGCTAATTTTATCTGAAGATTTTATCTTGACTTGAGAAAAAGAAATACCGAACGACAATACGCTTACAATGATGAGTAAAAACTTTTTCATGATTTTATTTTTTAAAGTTTGAAATAGTATTTTATAGATAAGCCTACTGCGTCAAAAGTTCGAGTATAATAGTTAGCAGTGTTTTCAAATAAAATAGGATTTTTTCTTTTGTAGATGTTTAAAAAGCGTAGATATGGAGCTATTTCTAAAGCTGAATTTTGTTTAAGTTGTTTTCTTATCTGCACTATAATAAGAAAACAATTTCCAAAGTATTGGAATGAAGTATATTTATTATTTGCGCCCTGAAATGGCACTCCACCGTTATAAACTTGTTGAAATGAAAAATTTGTTTGAGCTTCAATTCCTATACAAATATTTCTGTTTTTTTTCTTACTGATATCATAAGAAACCGCAAAGGGTAATCGTATTAAATGGTATGTATAATTTTTTGTTCCTGTTCCAATCCCAACACTATCTGTCCCTGTATTCAGCAATGTATGGTCATAAAATCTTTTAAAATTAAATCTATTCCTATAGTACCCAATGCCACTATGAATATTGATACTTATTCCCATTTTTTTTTCAATTAGAAAATCTAATCCAAAATTATTTGTAATAGCCTTATCTTCTTTAAACTCAAACGGAAAACTAGCGGCTGTAAAACTTTCTTTCTGGAAATCTAATTGCCCGCTAATTCGGATTATATATTGATATTCCTTTACTTGGCAAATAGCTGTGCTACAAAAAAGAAAATTGATTACACAAACAAAAAATAATGCGTTGATAATAATTTTTGTACCCATAATATTTTTTTGGTCTAAAGCTAAATTTTTTGTGTGCCATAACACAAGAATCTCAGGCTTATTATTATTGAGTAGTTTATTTTGCATACGTAAGATAACGAATAATACCTAATTGTCAAATATGAAAATGTATTTTGTATTTTTTTAAAAACGTCCACTTTTCGTTTGTGAACCAGAGCAACGAAAAGTATGTCAAATCATTCGGGAGAAATTTTAAAAAAATTTTGAAGGAGAAAAATTTGACACCGAGTGATGTAGCTGCTTACTCAAATATAGAAACGAAACAGATATATAGGATTATAAATGGGGAACATAGTGCCTCTATTTCTACTTTGTTTAGCATAGCAGAAGGTATAGAAATACCAATCAAAAAATTCTTTGATTTTGAGTAAAGCTTTTATCACCAAATTTCTTTGTTCTATTGTCTTGGAAACAGGCAAAAGTTCAGAAGGAATTTGTTTATAGAAAATTTTAGTTTTCACCTGGGCATTTGAAGTATTTAAAATAGTGAAAACGGCAAACACTACACTTATTAGTTTGATACTTTTATTTTTCATGCAATTTAATTTTTGATAATGAATAATTACAATTGATACCTGCACCAATTCCCCTAAACCACTTGTTTCTGCTACTGGCGTTTTCTTCGGTGGGGAAAAAATTATCCTGTCGCCACTTATCGTAAACTGGCAAAATTACAGACACCCCAATACCTAATTTACCCATCTGTTTTAAAATGCCAGCACTCAAATCGGCTGAAAATCCAAACTGCCTTTTTACGTAACGCTTCTGATTTTCCACGGTTAGTAGTTTCATATTGTATTGCTGAGAAAATGTAAAGTAATTATGGGCAGTTAGTCCGCTGATTACATAATAATTGCTTTTTAAGGGAAAATATTTTTCAATGCCGATGTTTGCATTTATACTATTGTACCAATAATTTGGAGTGTCAGAACTCCTTACCTGTGCCTTAAAAAACTACGAAACTCGCAAATTAAAAAATCATTAGTTTAGCGGATGCAATTACAGCTACCGCTATTTCCACAAGACACAAAATTAGTATCATCTTGCTTAGGAGTGTATATAAAAGATGGTATCGTTCAATACATAGTAAATGGGTTACCGGTATTTAGCCATGCGGAAGGTGATTTACAAAGTTTCCGGTATATCACAAGTAATTTTATTTTACAAGGTCTTTGCCGGCAAAGCGAAGTATCATCGTGCTTTTGTATATCAATTGATTCGATAAAGCGTAGTTTAAAAAAGCTAAGTGAATCAGGCGAATCGGCATTTTTTTCAACCGAAAATCGCCATGGGTATTGTCATAAAATACGAGGAGCGGTGCTGGGTACTATTCAAAACAAGTTAGACGCTGGGCTGAGTGTGAATGCAACAGCAAAATCAGAAGGATTATCCGAGGGTAGCATACGCTATGCTATAACAAAAGGGTATTTAAAAAAAAAGATACGTCGGTTGTAGTATCACAAACCGGGAGTACATATAAAGAAAGAGATCAGGAGAATGTAATAGCCCCATTAGGCATAGCAACCACCAGAACCACTGAAAGAAGTTTAGCCGCTGTAGGCTTACTACATGAAGCACCACCAGTATTTGAGTATCACCAAAGCGTAGTTAATGGGGGTGTACTATTTGCATTGCCTTCCCTAATTGCACAAGGATTATTACAATATAAACAAGTATACAAAGCGCTGTCTGCTGGGTATTATGGATTGCAAAGCACCATACTAACGTTAGCCTTTATGGCTTTATGTCGTATAAAAAATGTAGAGCAATTAAAACAACACAATGTTGGCGAATTAGGTATTTTGATAGGTTTAGACAGAGTTCCGGAGGGAAGGTGCCTAAGAGAAAAGATGCAGCAAATAGTAGCGCAAAATAAAGCTAAAGAATACAACACAGAATTATTTAACCATTGGTTGCCAAAAAATGAGGAGCTTTTCTTTTACATAGATGGCCATGTACGTATATACTATGGATATACTGCAAACTTACCCGTAAAATATATTTCCCGACAAAAACTATGTTTAAATGCAACTACCGAATATTGGGTAAACGATATACAAGGATTACCCTATTTAGTATTTATGGGAGCGTTGACTGAAAGAATGCAAGACGTAATAGAACAACAAATAATACCAGAGCTAACGGCCAGCGATTCAATAAAAGAAAGAATAGCCAATAAGGAGAAAGTACTTTGTACCATAGTAATTGACAGGGAGTGTTATGAACCAGCATTTTTCCAAAGACTTCTGCAGAAGCATCAAACAGCAGTAATAACCTATCGTAAAAACGTGAAAGATAAATGGGATGAAAAGGTATTTAAATCATACGTAATTGATGTAATTGGAAACATGGTTACGGTGCTACTTTGCGAACAAGTAGTACAGCTTGGTGGCATTGAGTTCAGAGAAGTACGAAGCCTTAATGAAGGAGGGCATCAAACGGCAATAATCACCACCAATCCAACAATAACTATAGAACAAATAGCATCAAAAATGTTTAGCAGGTGGAGTCAGGAAAACTTTTTTAAATACCTGATAGCCGATTACGACTTTGATAAAATGACAGAATATGGCACAGAAAAAGTAAGCGAAACGAGTAAAATAGTTAATCCCGTTTATAGAAAAATATCATCTTCCATAAAAAAAGTAGCAGAAAAAATAAGGCGTCAGGAAGCAAAGTTTTATACTATTGTAGAACAAATACATGAAGCACCATTAGAAAAGATACCAATATTAACACCACAACAATTAAAGGCAAAAACTGAATTAGAATCCTTAAAAGAAGAAAAGGCAAAACTTGTGGCAGAAAGACTGATAATACCAACTAAAATAATGCTTAAAGATATGCCAGAAGAAAAACGCCTAAATAAACTGAAAACAGAAAGCAAGCTGTTTTTAAACGTAATAAAAATGATTTGTTACCGTGCCGAAACTAATATTTTTGAAATCATAACTCCCCATTTTTATAAAATCGAAAATGAAGGACGTATGCTTATAAAACAGCTTTTTAGTACGCCAGCAGATATCATACCTGATGCGATACAAAATACACTCACAATACAGGTAGGAAGTTTATCAACCCCACGATATAATGAGGTTATAAATGAATTATGCGTAATTTTAAATCAGTCGGAAACAATTTTTCCAGGTACTAATTTAAGGCTAATTTACAAATGCAGCGCATCTCAAACTACGAAAGGTAAGGAGTTCTGAA
>JBGSQM010000080.1:0-2987 GCA_041738035.1 Cellulophaga sp. | reverse complement strand
GTTCCCCATGAATTACCTGTTTATTCAAGCCATAAAAGAATACTACTCCTATTCGGGCGACGATTTAAAACTTGATTACCCAACAGGGAGTAATAACCAATTAACACTTAAAGAAATTAGTGTAGAAATCAGCAAAAGATTAATTGCTATTTTCGAAAAGGATAAAAATGGAGATAGGGTAGTTCACGCCTTACATACAGAGGTTTATGCTCAAGACGATTTTAAAGATTTGATACTGTTTTACGAATATTTTGATGGCGATAACGGGCGCGGCATCGGAGCATCTCACCAAACAGGTTGGACCTCCTTAGTTGCGAATTTAGTTGATGAAATACAGTTTGAAAAATAGTTGTTCGTTGATTGTTGTTCGTTGTTGAAAATAAAATAAAAACTGATACTCTTGCACTGAGCGATCTATACTGAGCGCAGTCGAAGTAAGTCGAAGTGTGAACTTAAATTTTTTATGATTACTTAAAACTTAACATTCTTGCACTGAGCGTAGTCGAAGTGTTAACTTAAAACTTTTAATTATGTACATGTGGATTCTATGGGCTTTGCCTTTTTTATTGATGTTCTTTTTATTATGGAACATTTGGTTTGGGAAAAAACCTGATAAAATAAAATCTTTTTCTGAGAATTGGAGTACTATTTTAAACGATAAAGTTGATTTTTACGCTGCTTTATCTTCTAAAGAAAAGCTGAGGTTTGAGCAAGAAATATTGTATTTTTTTAATAATGTTGCCATTACAGGTGTAAAAGTAGAGATTAATGATGCCGATCGTTTATTGGTGGCCTCAAGTGCTATAATTCCACTTTTTGGTTTTCCAGAATTGCGGTATAGAAACATCAACGAAGTATTGCTTTATAAAGACAGCTTTAATGCAGATCACCAATTTGAAGGAAAAGAAAGAAACATATTAGGCAAAGTCGGTTCTGGCGACATGAACCGATTAATGATACTTTCTCTCCCGGCGTTAAGAGCTGGTTTTAGTCAAGAAAATAATAAAAGTAATGTGGGTATTCACGAGTTTGTGCATTTGATAGACAAAGCCGATGGTGCTGTGGACGGACTTCCAGAAAGTTTAATACAGAAACAATATATACTGCCTTGGCTGAATGCCATGCACGAAGAAATTAAAGACATCAAAGAAAAAGATTCGGACATAAACCCTTATGGGGCAACCAGTAAAATTGAGTTTTTTAGTGTAGCGAGCGAGTATTTTTTTAATCAACCTAAAAAATTTAAAGAAAATCATCGGGAATTATACGCTATTATGAGCAAGATATATGCTCAAAAGCTTTAAAAATTGGTTTTAGGTTTGATGAGGATTAATGATAATTTTTTTAGATGCTAAATAGTTTATAGTTGCTTTGAAAAATCATACTTTTAATGAGTAAAGTAAGCTAAAAGTTATAAGATGAAAACCTTTGTAAGCAGTATTTCGCAAAAAGAATTTAACCTCAACGAGCGAATTCTAGGAAACACAATAAGAAAATCTATTTTTGATTTAATTGTAGCGGATAATCCCAAATTCAAGAGAAAAAGTGCCATCTCGGTTTCAGAATTAAATTTATACCGGCAAAAATATCTTTCCAGTTATTTGATAAGCGAAGTCGGCGAGCTTAGTAATTTAGAAAATGACGTTCTAAAAACAATTCATGACGATAAAACCATATCAACAAATGATTCTGGCTTTGATCAAAAATCAGATTATACTGTAGGCCAGCGTTTAGCGGATAAAGTGGCTGCCTTCGGTGGGAGCTGGAAATTCATCATAATTTTTGGTTTATTTATTGCAGTTTGGATTGCATCAAACATTTTATTTCTTGTGAATAAAGGTTTTGACCCTTATCCTTTTATCTTGCTCAATTTAATTTTATCCTGTTTAGCAGCCTTGCAAGCTCCAGTAATTATGATGAGTCAAAACAGGCAAGAGGAAAAAGATAGAGAAAGAGCCCAAAATGATTATATGGTGAATTTAAAAGCGGAGCTAGAAATTAGAACATTACATGAAAAAATAGATCATCTTATCATTCATCAACAACAAGAATTGTTAACCATACAGCAAGTACAAGTTGAGATGCTCGAAGATATTATGAAGCAATTAAATATAAAAAAATAAAACATGAAGACTGATGCTTTTTAAGTCAAAAGAATAGCACATCTGAGTTCCTTTAAAATTTAATTTCGACAACCTTTGTGGTCATTTGGTAGCCTCCAAAAACACCAATAGCGCCTTCCCCTTTAATATTATTGGGAGCTATACTGTATTCTATAAAAGGGTTTCCGTCGTTAATACTGTTTAAGTATGACGCATTTAAATTTTGGTAAACAAGTTCTTCTGTGTGTGCAACTTGTAATGTTATTTCGAGAGTTGAGCCTTCTGTTCTTGAGAAAAAGCAAAGGTTTTACCATTTAAAGTAGCACCATCTCTGAAGGTGTCTGTTAAAAACCCACCATTATCAGTAAACAATAATTGGGCAAAACTGCCTTGTTGAAAAGTTACTTGATAGAAACCTCCTACGACATAAAAATTTCTACCACCAATAATATCTGTAAAACCTATATTAACTTCGGATGAACCATCACTTCCAGTGCTTTCAAAAATAATATTCTCCTCTATATTCTCAACCTTTTTTGGAATTTTACAACTTGCCGTAAAGGTTTGTTCTTGGGCAATTACCTCTAAAAAGTATTCATTATCTTCTATAATAGCAAGGTTTGTTGCCTTAGTAATATAGGCTAGTTTTTCATCGGAATAGAACAATTGTGCTTCATTACCATTAGCGTCTGAGATCGTTACCACGGCATCTTTAATCAAAAATAAATCTTCGTTTTCTTCACGATTATTAAAACTTAGCGGCGTGCCAATACTAGATAGTGCTCTTGAAACCTGAACAGTTAAAAGGGTATCTGTTGGAGATATATATCCTTGAATAGATACTTTTTCTTCGGTATCTAAAAGTTTATCGGCGTCAACAATGGT
>JBGSQM010000057.1:0-7982 GCA_041738035.1 Cellulophaga sp. | reverse complement strand
ATAATGGGAAGCAGTGCTTTTAACATAGGCGGGTAAATCGGTAAAAAAGAGGTCATCGGTATAAAATTCTAATACTTTTTGCTCGCCTTCGTCCAACTTATAATAATAAATACAACCTGTTACTACATAATAAAAGTGGTCCACCAATTGTCCAGGAGCAACAAGAGTTTCGCCTTTTTTTAGATCTATTCTTTTATAGTATTGCAGTTGTTCCCTGAGCACCTCATCGTTTACGGGCGTATAGGATAAAATCTTTTGCTTTAAATTCTCAAGATGTGTTGTTTCTTCTATTGTTTTCAAGGGTTATTTTTAAATTGGAAAGAAATCCAAGATTAATACTAGCCGTTCTGCCATTGCCATTTGGTGTTTATGAATCAGATTGGCATAAGGGAAGCCTATCTTCTCGATAGAAAGTAGCATTAAGACTTCAATTACTGCTGTAGATTCAAACTGCTCGAAGAAAATTTTACCTCAAAACAGGAGGAGTTATTGGAACCAGTCAAGCTCTTGGCGATTATTTTGGCGTAAGATTCATTTTCTTTCATAAAAAACACTAATTTATGTAACTGTTAAATCAAATAAATACAAGTTCGTGAATAAAATTCAAAAACTTTATACTCTCGTTAGGTTTGATGAATTTTTAGTAATGTAAGAAAAATTGACCATAAAAAGCACACTACTAGCACTAAACATAACCTTTTGTAAAAAACTAATACTATTAGAATTCTGTTACAAATATATTATCGAAACTCCTAGGAACAAAATCAAAATTTCTAAAATATACATCTAAAGAAACATACCTAAGTTAGGATAAATGATTTGCATAATTACTCTGATGTAGACTCCTAAGAACATCCCATTGAATACAACAATTATTATTGATTATAAATCGAAAACAGCCTAAAATGTTAAGAATTTTAATTTCATAACTTTGCCATAATCTTTAAGGTTTTGATAACAGTTTATGCGCTTTAATTACTAAATGAAATACTATTTTTCTTTTAACCTTAACGTTCTGCCCGGTTTCTAAACAACCTCTTGTGGAAATTATTTTATTATTACAGCTATTATTGATGCTACTCGGAATAGTTTTAGATTTTTGTACCATACCAATTTTTTAACGAATTTTTATAAGATAATGGTTAAAACCAGGGTATTTGATGTTGAAAATGATTCTCCTGAAGACCTATATTTAATATAAAAAATGGAAACTAGCTTTGAAATTAATAGGTAACTAATTTAAAATTGAAATTGGGTTGAAAAAAGGAATTTTTTACAAAAAAATACTAATTCAAATCTATAAAAACAATTGACTGAATTAATGCTACTAAGTACTCGAGATCAACTAGAAATATAGTATTTAAAAAATGTCATAAATGATTTAATTAAGTTCCAAAGTGATCCTATTGTTATTTCAAATTTTGAAAACAATGAGAGCAATGAAGAATTAGGTTTTCTATTTGAAGAGAAATCCGAATTAAATTAAATTGTACTTGTTAGTTTTATTCGCGACAATAACCTGCTTTGGAATATGAATTCGAAATTTGACCCTGAAGCTATTAAAGCTGATATCCTATTTTTCTCCTATCAAGACTTTAGCTTTATTTGTCCAGAAAATACTTACACTGACGAACGGTTTCCTTCTTTAAGGATCGCTTTAGATAAACAAGAGCTAGAACTGATAAACCTAGATAGTAAGGGCGATAATTATAGGTTTTATTAGCGGACAAAAACAAGGTACATAGGGTTAAGAAAAAAAAAACTTGAAATCAACTATCCTAGAGTCAAAGCCATAAAAGTTTTCCGTCGATTTCATTTTGACTGAAGGAGTCAAAAACGGTCCTAGAAATTCGGGATTATATTTTGCCTCACCCGAAACTTTTAAAAAAAAGTAGTTTCGACCTGTCCGGAGTAGAGGTAAATCAAAAACCCCGAGGCTAAGCCGTCGGGGAAGTATGTAGATTACATTATCAAGAAAATATAATTTGCCACTAAAAAATTACATTAAATTTCTTTTTTTTTAGAACGCTAAAACGATATGTTGTTATGGTCAAAAGATAGTTGTCCCTTGTAATGAAATATATCTGCCATTACTATTTAAAAGTATGGTGTTTAAAAAGGCAATAATATTACTTGTTGCCCTTTTTAACTCATAAAATTTATTTAGCTAAAACAAGTTCTTCTTTTTCTACATTTTCAATAATTTCGAACTGTTTACTGGTATTTTTATCGCCGTCAGCTTTTAAGGCTTTGTCTCCTGCAAAAAATGTTTTATGATCATCACCAAGATTTGAACCTGCCATTCTTTGATGTTTTACACAAGAAACACCTTTCCTAATTTCTTGCCTCTGAACACCTCTTACATAAGCCAACATCCCTTCTTCTCCAAAATACCCTTCAGTTAAATCGTTCATATGAAGTGCCGTGGTGTGATACGTTGGTAAGGTAATTAAGTGATGAAAAATGCCTGCATTTCTAGCTCCGTCTATTTGGAAGGTTTTAATTTTTTCATCGGCACGAAAGCATAATTCTGTATTATCGTATGCTGTAGCCATTAAATCATTTCTATCGTAAGCTGCCATATTTTCTCCTTCAGCAAGCATTTCTTCATAGGCCTGATTGCGGAAATTTAAGGTCCAATTAAAAGAAGGCGAATTATTGTAAACTAACTTGGCATTTGGCACGACTTCTTTAATTCTGTTAACCATATTGGCAATTTGCTTTACATTTGGAGTTGGTGTTTCAATCCATAATAAATCGGCTCCATTTTGAAGACTAGTAATACAATCTAGCACAACTCTATCTATATTTGAGCCATCTTTAAATTTATACAATCCATTGGGTAATCTTACAGGACGCACTAATTTACCATCTCTTTTAAGAAACACATCATTTTCATTAGCATCATTAATAGTTATTTCTTCTGCTTCTACAAATGATAAATACTGAAAAGCTAAATCTCCTGACTCTTTACTAACGGGTAATTTCTGAGTTAAACTAGCACCTTCAGAATCTGTTCTTGCCACAATAATTCCATCATCTATTCCTAGTTCTATAAACGCATACCTAATAGCATTAAGTTTAGCAATAAAATCTTCATGAGGTACAGTAACTTTTCCGTCTTGATGACCGCATTGTTTAGCATCAGAAACTTGATTTTCAATTTGAATAGCACAAGCGCCAGCTTCAATCATTTTCTTTGTTAACAAATAAGTAGCTTCTTCATTGCCAAAACCTGCATCTATATCCGCAATAATAGGAACTATATGTGTTTCAAAATTATCAATTTGATTTTGTACATCTTCACCTTTTTCAAGTCTTCTAAATAAATCATTTAACTCAATAGCATCGGCTTGACGTAAAAAATCATAAATTTCTTTAATTAATGATGGTACAGCAGTTTTTTCGTGCATAGATTGATCTGGTAATGGGCCAAATTCCGAGCGTAATGCAGCTACCATCCAACCCGATAGATATAAATATCTTTTATTGGTTGTTTTATGATGCTTTTTAACCGCTATCATATTTTGTTGGGCAACAAAACCATGCCAACAACCTAATGACTGTGTGTAATTTGAAGTATCTGCATCATATGCTGCCATATCTTTTCTCATAATGGCAGCCGTATATTTAGCGATGTCTAAACCTGTTTTAAACCGATTTTGAGCAACCATTCTAGCTGCGCTTTCAGGATTTATGGCATTCCAAGTATTTCCATACTTCGCTTTAAGATCGCGTACAGTCTGTAGTGCAGAGCTATAATTACTTTGTGCTAAATTTTTCATAATTTTGTAATACGTTATTTATTGTTAATAATTAGATCCTGTTGATTGTGACCGCAATCTCAGGATTGTTTTTTTTACAGGTATTTGTACGCGGGTAGGGTTAAAAATTCTTCAAACTTTTCTGAAATCACGAGTTTGTCAAATAGCTCAATAGCCAATTTAAACTTACTTTTCTTAATGTTTTCGTCGCCATATTCAGTAATAATTTTCTCTACTTCATCATCTAATAATTCCATATACAATTCAATATTAAATTTTCTTCCATCTTCAAGTCTTACTTCGTTTTTTAACCATTGCCAAACTTGCGTTCTTGAAATTTCAGCGGTTGCAGCATCTTCCATTAAGTTATAAAGAGCTACAGCGCCATGACCTCGCAGCCACGCTTCCATATATAGAATACCAACATTAATATTTTTTCTAACCCCTTCTTCAGTAACTGTACCCTTAGGTATTTCAACCAAATCTTGAGCTGTTATTTTCACATCATCTCGGGTTACATGCAACTGGTTTGGTGAGGGCATATGTTTGTTAAACTCGTTCAATGCCACTTCAACCAAGGCTGGATGTGCAACCCAAGTTCCATCGTGTCCATTTTTAACCTCTCGCTCTTTATCTTTTCTAACTTTTTCTAGTGCCATAGTATTGGCTGTTTGGTTACCTTTAATAGGAATTTGAGCGGCCATTCCACCAATAGCAAGAATGTTACGTTTATGGCAACGCTGAATAACTAGCTTTGAATAGGCATCCATAAATGGTGAAGTCATGGTTACTTGATCCCTATTTGGTACCACAAAATTTGGATGATTTCTGAATTTCTTTATATAAGAAAAAATATAATCCCATCGCCCACAATTTAACCCGACTATGTGCTCTTTAAGTTCATAAATGATTTCATCTAACTGAAAACTAGCCGTAATTGTTTCTACTAAAACAGTTGCTTTAATTGTTCCATTTGGCACTTCTAGGTACTCTTGTGCAAATTCAAACACTTTATTCCACCAACGCGCTTCTAAATAATTTTCTAATTTTGGCAGGTAAAAATATGGTGCAGTTCCATTTCCTAGCATTGTTTGCGTATTATGAAATACATACAAGCCAAAATCAACCAAACTACCAGAGGCTTTTTCATTATTAATTATAATATGTCTTTCGTCTAAGTGCAAACCTCTTGGCCTAACTAGTAAAACAGCTGTTTCTTGATTTAGACGATACGATTTATTACGTTTTGTATCGACGAAGGATATTGTTTTAGTATTTGCATCGATTAAATTTTGTTGCCCATCAATTGTGTTTTTCCAAGTAGGTGCATTACTGTCTTCTAAATCTGCCATGAATGTTTTGGCTCCAGAATTTAGTGCATTGATCATCATTTTTCTATCTACAGGCCCTGTAATTTCTACACGTCTATCTTCTAAATCGTGTGGAATTTTACCTGCAGTCCAATTCCCATCTCTAATATCTTTAGTTTCAATTGGGAATTCTGGAAACTTTCCACTATCAAAAATTAGTTGTTGTACAACTCTGCGTTCTAATAGTTGTAATCTTTCAGTATTAAATTTTTCATGAAGCGCCACTATAAATGCTAAGGCTTCATCAGTTAAAATTTCTGGATAGTAATTAGTAACCTCTTTTGAAAAATTAATTTTCGCTTGTTTTAAAAATGTTCTTTCCATAATACGTATAAATTTATAGTACAATAGTAAAACAAAGATTTCGAAAAAACAAGCGAACGTTCGCTAATTATAATAATTCGCTAAAAAAATATATTCGCGAAAATGATTATATTTGTTTTTATGCAAGAAGATTATATTAAACTTATATTTGGATTAAAGTTAAAACAAATCAGGAATGAAAAGAATTTATCCTTGTTTGGTTTATCTAAACTTTCTGGTTTATCAAAGTCATATTTAAATGAAATTGAAAACGGAAAAAAATATCCAAAACCAGACAAAATAGTAATACTTTCAGAAAAATTAGGTGTTCCCTATGACCAAATGGTGTCTTTAAAATTAGATAAGAATTTGGCTCCAATTGGAGATTTGTTTCGTTCTAAAATACTAAAAGAAATCCCGCTAGAACTCTTTGGAATAAAAGAGAGTAACTTAATAGAGATCGTTGCGAATGCGCCGGTAAAAGTAAATGCGTTTATAAGTACGATTATAGAAATTGCCCAAAACTATAATTTTAGTAGAGAGAGTTTTTACTTAGCTTCTGTACGTTCTTTCCAAGAGGCAAACAACAATTATTTTGAAGATTTAGAAGAAAGCGTTTTAAAATTTGCTAAAGCTTATCAAATTAATTTAGCCCTACCTATTACTTCTAAAGATTTGGAAGAAATTTTAATTGAGGAGTTCGGGTATATCATTGTAGAAAACGAATTAAACAAGTTTGAAGCTTTAGGTAGTTTAAGGTCTGTTTTAGTACCTAAAACCAAAACACTTTTGTTGGCAAATGAAATTGATGAAGCGCAACGCACCTTTATTTATGCAAAAGAATTAGCTTATAATTTTTTAGAAATAAAAGAGCGTTTATACACCTTTCCATGGATTAAATTTACCACTTTTGATCATGTATTAAACAACTTTTATGCCTCCTATTTTGCTGGTGCTCTTGTTATACCCAATACCAAAATTACTGCACGATTAAATGAAATTTTTGAAAAGAATAGTTTTGATAAAGGTTTATTTTTACGAGCGATAGAAAACTTTAATGCGTCTCCAGAATCGTTTTATCAGCGTTTAACCAATATTTTACCTAAAGAATTTAATATTCAAAATTTATTCTTTTTGAGATTTACTCATATGGCTGGCAGTGAGAAATTTTATCTTAAAAAAGAGTTACATTTATCTCATCATCATTCACCTCATGCAAATGAAACCGATGAACATTATTGCAGACGCTGGGTATCTCTAAAAGTGTTGAAAGATATAAGTAAAAGCAAGAAAGAGCATGAATTCGATATCCAAATTTCTAATTATCAAGATGATGGCTTGAAGTATTTAGTATTGTCTTCAGCAACAAAAGATCCTTTTAAAGAAAATCATTACCGAAGTATTAGTGTTGGTTTACTTATTAACAAACAGCTACAACGTAAAATTAATTTTTTAACAGACTCGAAACTCCAAACTCAAAACGTAGGCGTAACCTGTGAACGTTGTGCCATTAAAGATTGTAAAGTTCGGCAAAAGCCGGCCATTTATTTAGAGCAAATAGCTAAAAACAAAAAGATAGCCATAATTGTTGAGGAATTAAATGCTAAGTTTTAATCCTAAATACACACGATAATTATTTAAAACCATATAGTAAATAATCTTTATTAGACTTGTAAAAGAGAATAAACATAATTATTGGTTATTGTATCAAATTAAATAATTGCCTAAAACTACAAAATCCTGATAATGGTACGATTATCAACCTTTTATTGCTCTTTGATTTACTAAAAAGTCGGGGTGGAACGGAATGATTTTTTAAACTGATTATTCTTGTATGGCAGCATGTAAAACGGACTTAACTTTTAAGGCCTAGATTGCGGGTGAAGTTTACCACTTCCTAACTTTTTTTTTGGGAATTAGGGAGCAAACGGAATGGAAATTGTAAGCTTTCGAGTTGTGCCCAGGACCTTTTTAGTGAAGCGCAATTCTCGGAATTAAGCCCTTAGAAAAAACTCAGGACATACTTTTTCTGAAAGTAGGGAAATACGATGATTAGACTAGACTAGAAACTAAAAATTTCATGCATCACTTCTTAGATAAAATAAAAAATATACTCAATTTTAGTAACTTCCAAATAAACCTTTGAACGGAATTTTTAACATAGTTTACCTCTAATAGTATATCATCTTATCCAACTTTTATTATTCAGAAAAGTTTATTTTTAGATATAAAAAAGTATCGTATTTTTAAATAAGAATTATTACACCCTATTAATTTTAAATCTTTTTTCTACAATAAATGATAAACTTTCTATTTTTGTTATGCCATTTCAACAAGTACTATTGGTCTTGATAGCCTATACCATTTTTCCGTTAAGTGTCTTTGCTCAAAATCAGCTTAATGCTGTTTATGCGGGGATAGAATTAAGACAAACTATTAACGGAACTCAAACATTCTATCCTACCTATTATTTTAAAACTGACGGAACTTTTTCTTCTAAACTGAGCGAAATAGATTGGAACACTCGAGTAGATGGTAGCTACCA
>JBGSQM010000036.1:0-7345 GCA_041738035.1 Cellulophaga sp. | reverse complement strand
TGATTTTTCTTTCACGATTTCTGGGTGCATAGGGCAGGTCCATTGTTGAGATGCTACTACCGATAAATTTTGTTCTTCCACTAAATCCATTCCACATACGGGACAATCGCCGGGTTTGTCATAGGTCTTGTCGCCTTCGCAATGCATTGGGCAGTAGAAAGCCCCAAACCCCCCAAGGGGACTTTTCTCACTCTTATCGTTTTTTACGTTAGAGCTCCTCCCCTTCGGGGAGGCTGGGTGGGGCTTCTTTTTATGAATACTGTAAGAGCCACCATCATCCTGCATTGCTTTCTGAAACGTTTCAATAGGAATATGTGATTCCATTTCAATGGTTGCTTCTGCCTTTTCTAAATCTACGGAAGCCGTTGTTACACCTTCTACTTTGGAAAGTATTTGCTCTACGTGATTGCGACAACCGTTGCAGGTCATTCCGTGTATGTGATAAATGTGTTTCATAGTATCTGTTATTTTTACATTTTCATTTGTTCTTCTTCACTGTTTTCCATTCCCATATTCATATTTCCGTCTTTATCTGTATGCGATTTCATAAAAACAAATTGAGATAGAAAAATGAGAGCAATCCCAATTGCTGCGACAATAAGCACAAATGGGTCAGTCAGTAATTTTAAATAGATAAATGCTGTCAGAACAACAAAATCCATTAATAGGGCAATTATGGGAATTACTGGATTGAAATTAACCTTCTTTTTGAGGTGTTTAAAGAGTCCCCAATGAATGGCAATATCCATTATCAAATAGAAAATTGCTCCAATAGACGCTATTCGAGTTAAGTCGAACAAAATAGTTAGTAGTATTGCTAATGAAACGGTAAGAATCAAAGATGGATTTTTAAGTTTCTTAATTCTATTCAAATTAGGAACTTGTTTCATATTACCTAACATTCCTAACATTCGTGAGGCAGAATATACACTGGCAATGACACCGGAAACTGTTGCTACAATGGCAAGTAAAATTGTTATAGTAGAACCCCATTCGCCAAATAGTGGTTTTGCGGCGGCGGCCAAAGCATAATCTTTTGCTACTATAATTTCTTCAATGCTCAATCCGCCAGCAACCGATAAAGCCAAAACAACATAAATAACTGAACAAACGATAATTGAAATAATTATGGAACGCCCAACATTTTTATGAGGATTTTTTATATCGCCACCTTGATTGGTAATGGTCGTAAATCCTTTGTATGCAAGGATAGATAGCGCCAATGCGGCAACAAATCCAAAACCTTCAGGAAAGGATTGGTTAGTTGCAGCACTATAATTACCTGTAATCGTAGGTAAACCAGAAATAACCAATCCTGATATAGCAAGTACTGCAATACCCACTACTTTAATTATTCCAGTAAACGTGGCGGTAGCTTCAATAACCTTATTACCTGAAATATTGATTATATATGCAGCAACAATAAGGACTACGCCCAATGCAGATGCGTAACCTGCATATTCTTGCGGAAACAGCCTTAATGCATACGCCCCAAATGTACCTGCCACCAAACTCTCGGCAACAACCATTGAAACGTACATTAACAAGGAAAATGAACCCGCAAGTGTACCTGGGTGATAGGCCTCAGTTAAAAATTTTGCAACCCCTCCAGAAGACGGATAAGCGTTTGAGAATTTTACATACGAATACGAACTAAATCCTACGATAACAGCTCCTACCACAAATGCAATAGGAAATAAATCGCCGACCAATTCGGCTATTTGCCCCATTAATACAAAAATACCAGCACCTATCATCACACCTGTACCTAATGATACAGAGCCTAATAATGACAGTTTTTGGGTATTTGTTTTTAAGGGTTTCATTTAACAATCTGTATTTATCTTAATTTTTTCCGCATTGCTTCTGAAATATTTTCGGCGTAAACTCCATAAGCATCCACCAATAAGCCTTTAATTCCGTTTTTGGATGAAATGGCATAAAGCACGCTATTGTCGTCTGTACTGCTCATCCCTTCAAAACGATGCATCTCATCAACATCAAAATCTTCTGGATGTATCTTTAACTTTAAGGCATTACATTCCAGATGTTTCTCTTTCAAATTGAAATCAACGGTATAGCCTCTTGTCTGTAGATTACTTATTGCTTCTGAAAGGGTATCGTAATTTTCCATATTATAGATGAACTGTCATCACTGGTTTTTTTGAATGATTGGTAATACTTTCAGCAATACTCTTTGAAAATATGCTTGATAATCCCTTTCTACTATGAGTGTACATTACTATTAAATCTACATCAATAGAATCTTCAAACTTTTCAATACCACTCAAAACATTAGATTCGTTGTAAACGTGCATCGCAAAGTTTTCCAATTTTGGAAAATGCGTTAAGAAGTCCTTTATCGGTTGCAAGCCATTTTCAACACTATTAAAATCTGATGTCGTATTGATGTTTAACAAGTGAATTTTTGCATTGCATTTTTTTGCGATTTCTTCTGCATTTTTGAATGCATTGGATATGTCTTCTTTAAAGTCAGATACGAAAGCAATATTTTTAAAAGGAAATGTTATTTCATCGTCTTTTACTACTAAGATGGGCACGCGTGCTTTACGTATGATTTGTTGTGCATTGCTTCCTAAAATTTTTTTCAAAAACCCCTTTTCTACGCCTTTGCTTCCAGTAATGATAAAATCGTGGTGGAAATTTCGGGAATGTTCCAAAATTGCTTCATCATCTGATACAAATTGCAATATAGTTCTGGCTTTCAATCCTTTGTGTTCAGCCTCTTTATTCAAAACACTCAACTTGTTTTTGGCATTGCCTATCGCCGCTTGGGTATCAGGGTAATTACCTTCCTTTTCCTTATCGAGTTTTACCCAATCCACAGGTGTATGAAGTTGATGTAAAAAATGAATTTCGGAATTAAAGAGTGATGCGATTTCAATAGCCAACTTTGCTGCTTTTTCGCAATTATCTGAAAAGTCTGTAGGCACTAATATATTTTTCATCTTATCTATTTTTTATTTGCCAGTTATATAATAATGCGATACAAACACCTACCAAACCAGCTAAGATGAATGTTTGAACAATGCCCAGACCAGATTCCCAAAGTGGAATATCCATCCTTATTATGCTTGAAACATCAAAGCCGTGCAATAGACTGTTGAAAAAATTTACCGAGCCTTCACGACCAACAGTAAACATTACAATCATACATCCCAGATAGAACAATGCTCCTGTAAGTCCTGCGGATAATCCCATTTTTCTAACATTAATTGTTCCCATAATTTTAGTATTTATTGTTGTTTTACTCGTCGCGGTTCTTCTGTAAGGTAGGGCGAGAAACTTGCCTTAAATATTTATAAACCTTTTAAATTTAACATCAACTTGATTTAGTGCTTTCTATATATTGTTTTGAGACCACAATAGTCCTTTCTATTAATACCTATGCCTAAAAAAGAGAAAGGGCTTATTAACCAACCAATAAAAAATATTCCTTTCTCTTCGTAGGACTTTAATTTGTGCCTGAAAAGGAAAAGAGTCTATTAACTAACCATCAGAGTTTTCCTTTTCCTATTCAGGGCTTTATTTTAATCCATCATTCAGCTTTGTCATAAATTCAATCACAGCGTTCTTATTGTTTTCTGAAAGAAGGGCATCCCTATGAATAAGCGTATAGCTCTCCATTGGCATCTCGCCACTTTCTATTTGCTTAATAATAGACCGAAGCTTACTTTTCTTTCTTCTGTCAGAATAGTTCTGCCATTCATTAAAATTCAACTCTGCTTTCCCTTCCTTTACGTGTTCTTCCAGATACCAAGCAGCTGGCTGAACTCTGTTGCACCAAAGATATGCCGTATTATTACTGTGGCAATCATAGCAAGACACTTGTAGTTGATTCTGGATATTAGCTGGTACTTTATTGACTAGCATAAAATCAGTTTCAGGTGTTGTGTAGCTTTCATTTTTATCTGTAGGAAAAAATTGAATTACTACAAATAAGATTAATGCTATCCAAGCTATGGCCTTAAAAATCTTCATTTAGTTGATTTCTCGCTGTACTTTACCACATTTCAACATAGAACTTCCGTAATAAGGATTTCTAACTTCTTCCTTAGCGCTTAACCACGCTGTCCCGCCGTCATACATTGGACAAAACTGTTGGTAAAGCGTGTTTTCTGTTCCTGTAATGGCAACCATATCGGTTACATCTTTGCTCAATATTTTAAAATGCTCTCGCTGATGGTCTATGTCACTTTCAGAAATATGTTCTGCGTGCTCTACAGCATCTTCAATTATATCCTTTAAATCGGCTTTTTGAGTATCTGAAAAATTTGATGAAACATCAAGATTTCCTAAAGTTGTTGCTAGAGTTGCTCCGAGTTCTTTGGCTTTAGCATTATCATCTGCAACCAGGGCGTCTTTAAGATTGAAGTAGTCATTTAATACTGATTGTGAATTACCATCTCCACTCATAGCCATTTCTTTTTTATCGCCGTCGTGATGACCATCACTGTTATCGTGATTCATTTCTGAATGGTTTTCATCAGTGCTATTTTGTTCTTTGCTGTTGTCTTTACAAGACATTACTGTTAAGGTTATAAATGCTATCGCAACTATACCTAATGTTGATTTTAATTTGCTCATTTTTAATTGTTTTTAAAGATTACTATTTGTTTTTTAACTACTATTTAAAATCGGGCTAAAAGTCCGCCACCCAAACCGTATCGATTGTTATAGTTGCCTTGGATTGAAAAATTGCGCGAAAGAATGTATGAAACCCCTACCAACCATTGGGTTTCACTTTCATAAGAATTGTTATTCTCTAAATCATTGACCCATCCAAAGTCTGCTCTGTATTCGTATTCGCCTTGCAGAAAAATTCTAGGAAAAATCAAAAGTTCTCTGTCCAAACGTATTCTTGGGCGCAGTTGATGGTCCATACTTACGTCTACATTAAATCTATAAGGCGTAAAATATTTAACACCAACCAATCCAACGGTATTAAATGTATCGTAAGAATCTGGTGTTGAGGTTTCGGTATTTACTCCTGCATAAACACGTACCCAGTCGTTCAGATACCTATTATAACTTATTTCGGCTTCAAGATTTTGGTCGTAATCGAACTCTGCTCTCAAACCAAATTCATTTCGGATATTGCTCGAAGTTAAAAAGAGTTCATTAAAATTTGAACCTGTACGAGCTAATCCCCACGAATAATAATGGTTTGTCTCATTGATAAGTTTCTGAACCGGGTAATCTTTCATTCTTTCATCCCTTGGGGTATTGTAACTAAACACTCTTGCCATACCACCCATCATATGGTACAATACGTGACAATGAAAGAACCAATCGCCATACTCTTCGTTATAAAATTCAATAATAACTTTCTGCATTGGTGGTACGTTCACGGTATGCTTTAACGGGGAACGTTCTCCTTTTTCATTGATGACCCTGAAGTAATGACCGTGCAAGTGCATTGGATGGTGCATCATAGTCAGGTTATTCAATGTAACTCTGGTTACCTCGCCTCCTTTTACATTTAACTTATCGGTTTCTGATAATGGTACACCATTCATACTCCATACATAGCGATTCATATTGCCTGTTAGGTTAAGTAACACTTCATTTACAGGTAAATCTGCCTTAAATTCAGTTTTTTCTTTTGCCTCTAAAAAATCATAGTTGAAGTAGGTCTTTCGCTCTTCATAATCAAAAGAAGTAGAATCCTTCTGCATCATTGGCATATTGTGTTTATGGCCTTCCATTTTATTCGATGCTCCATTATGGCTCATTGACATCGAGTCTTTTTTCATTCCCATTGTATCATCCATCTTCATATCCATTTGGTCATTCATTTTGCCATCTTTCATCGACATCTTATCGGTCATCCCCAATTTCATCTTGCCGTCCTTCATATTCATCTTCATTCCGTAGTTCTGCATTAAAACTTCGGGTGTATTCTTCTTTTTATTTCCAACCATTGCAGGTGCTCCCATTTTCATATCCATTTTAGCCATTTGCTTCATCATCGCTACCTTATCAGGTCTATCAATTCTTTTGGCTGGGTAAAGAGTGCCATTACCTAATTGTATAGAGGTATCACCTGAGCCATCTTGAGCGGTTGCGGTAATTTCTAATGTGCCTTCAGGAATGGTTACGATGACATCATACGTTTCGGCTATGCCAAAGAGAAATCTGCTTTTGGAAACGGGTTGTACGTCAACACCATCACTGGAAACCAACATTGGGTTACCTCCGCCAAAGTCCATCCAATAATAGGTGGAAGCCGAGGCGTTGATAAAGCGAAGACGTACTTTTTCGCCAGCCGTAAATTCTGGATATTCTGCCAGTTTTTTACCGTTGGATAAAAATGCGGGATAATAAATGTCTGCAATATCAGCTCCTTCCATACGGTCTTTCCAAAATTTAAGTTGAGCACCAAAGGCACCTTCTGAAACAACTCTACTTAATGGAACAGCGGTACCTTTTTTAACTTGATACCACTCGTTGCCTCTTTTAAGGTTTCGTAATACATTCATTGGTTCTTCATTGGTCCAATCTGATAATACCACGACTAAATCTTTATCATATTCCAAGGTTTTCTCTTTTGGATGAATAACAATAGACCCATAAACGCCTTTTTGTTCTTGTAGCATTGTGTGGGAATGGTACCAATATGTTCCCGATTGATTGATTGGAATTCTGTACTGAAATGTTGTGCCAGGCTTTATTGGTGGTGTGGTTAAATAGGGAACGCCATCGTAAAAGTTGGGAAGTATCAATCCGTGCCAATGCACAGAGGTCTCTTCATCCATTTTATTGGTAACATTTATTATGGCAAGGTCTCCTTCATTAAACTCCAAAACAGGTCCAGGAATACCGCCATTGATGGTCATTGCATTTGCAGTAACACCTCCAAGTGTCATTTCGTTTTCTTCAATGGTAAGGTTATACTCCTTAACAGGTCGCCCATCTTCCTTTCTATCATTTCCGTTTGTACCTACTTGGGCAAAAATTGAAGTAGTGAAAAGTAATAGCGTAATAATTTTTATTGTTTTCATTTTCATTTTCATTTTGATTTTTAAAATTAAAGACTTCATTATCAACATATTATCGGGATCACAATCCTTATTAACTGATTAAGTAATTAATTAGAGCTGATTCTAGATAGTATCCTTTTGTCGATTCAATTTGATTGATTTGAAACTTCAACTGTAATTCTTGTATGTCAAGCACTTCGTTAAAATCAATAGTACCAGTCTCATAATTCTTAATTAGAATCTCTTCTGCATCATTTGCCTGCTTTAAGTTTTTTTCTTGAGTGTTATATGTAATCCTAGCTTGATTGCGTTGCGATATCGCTTTTGCGAAAGCGGACTCC
>JBGSQM010000209.1:0-37875 GCA_041738035.1 Cellulophaga sp. | reverse complement strand
GGCAAAATAAAATCAGATATATTACTTTCAAATAGCATAACCAAACCTTTTTCAAGTAAAACAGCCCACGACACCCTAACGCTACTGGTTACTGGATCATCACTTCTGACAAGTAAAACTATTTTAAAAATCACCAATAACAAGGGAGAAGAAATTTCTTGTGATACCATTGCCACCATAATCCTTTTGAATCCAGAATACATATCTGCAAATTCTGCTTTGAAAGAAGTTCAAATAAGAGAAACAATTACGCGTTTTTTTGAGAAGGAAAGTAATCTTAACTACTTTAAAAAAGTTGACTACGCCAACTTACAATTCGCTAATTAACAATCACGCGAAAATAGCTCAAATTGATTAATTTAGAGCATATTTGAATAGTATATCAACAAAATGGCAGTTTGTCCTAATTGTGAAACTCAAGGAAGTAATCTTATAACTGTTTACAGACGGCACGCCTCTATCTTTCGGATTCTCATATTTATAAGTAGGAAAAAATGGCGCATCGCATTGTAAGCATTGTAAAGTGCCTTAAAATCTGAAAAAATACCAGAACGTCTAATAGTTGAGGCAATACCATTTACCATTTGAAATTATTGGTTTAAGAAACAAAAAAAACCACTTGACAAACTAGCAGGGTTGCCTTCAGCAATTACTTTTATAGCTATTGAAGCTTCACGAGTTAAAAAAGAGGTTCATTTAACGTATTTAAAAGAAAATTTCTATCAATTTTTCAATACCTCGTTTAAGTTTGTTTTAAGACTATCAATAACTATAGAATCTCCCTTTATTGGAATAGGTACTAAACCTTGAATCGAATCTATAACAATAGGCATTCTTGATAATATGTCTAAAGAATCTCTAAGTCTTAAATTTTGTAAATATAAAGTATCAGCTTTAGCAAACTCGTAAGCCTCAGTGGCTTGGAGTTCCATAAAAGGAGGACAAGGAAAGTAGTCAAAATCGTATTGAAAATTGGTCAATATAGGCCTTTTCCAATAGCTTAAATTCTTGAAAATAGAAGCTACAATAGGCAAAGCAGTGTTAGCACCAGAGCCCATTCGTGTGGTCGAAAATTGTACTCGTTTGTCATAAGTACCTACCCAAGAACCCACAACCAATTCTGGTGAGGCCCCAATAAACCAACCATCACCATTATTTTGTGTTGTTCCAGTTTTTCCAATTAAATTATAAGGTATATCATAGCCCCACATTCGTGATGCAGTTCCCGAAGTGACCACCTGTCGCATCATTTTTTGAAGTTCCTTAATGTGTTGATTACTTGCTACACGGCCGTAATATGCTGGCTTTGCTTCATATAAAACAGTACCGTTATCATCTAAAATACGTTCAATAGCAAAGGGTTTAATTTTATTTCCCCCATTTGCAATACTGGCATAAGCTGTAACCATTTCAAGAAGACTAATATCCGCAGTACCTAAGACAATAGAGGGCACTGGAGGTAATGAAGCCTCAATTCCCATTTTTTTTGCCTGAGCCAAAACTCTTTCGACTCCAGTTCTTAGTTGTATTGCAACGGAAACCGTGTTGATTGAATTAGTTAAAGCACCGTGCATGCTATAGCTCCCACCGTAACCTCCACCAGCATTTCGAGGTTGCCAATCCTCATATTTTGAATAGGTAAGCAAGCGATTATCATAATAATTACAGGGGTCTTGACCCGCTTCTAAAGCCGCCAAATAGGTAATCGGCTTAAAGGTTGATCCAACTTGACGAGGTGTTATTATATTGTCAATTTGACTGAAACCATAATCTATACCACCCACATAACCCATAATTCTGCCCGAAGTACTGCTTAAAACCAAAACACTTGCGTGCAATCTGCTGATACTTTTACTTATTGAATCTTCTAGAGATTGTAACTGATTTTTGTAGCCTTCACCAACCAACCAATACTTTCTATTCTTTTTTTGTTGGATGAAACCGTTAATTTCTTCGGCTGTTTTACCCTGATCTTTTAAGTTTTTTATGTCTAAGTTCTGGTTGACTAATTTTTTAATTAAACTGTCCTTACCACCTTCAATTGTAGCGGCATCCCAGTACTCATCCATTAATTTTTGCAAACTAATAATTTGACGATTCAATGCCGTTTCTGCGTATTCTTGAATTGAGATATTTAAGGTGGTATAAATACTTAACCCGTCGGCTTCTAAATCGTAAATATGTCCGTCATCAGCTGGATTTTCCTCTGCCCATACTGAAAATTCCTCCGCCACCAAATCTTTAAAATACGAAGAAAACGAAGACGATTTTTGTGGCAATTGATAATTTAATTTTAGAGGAACTATGGCGGCATCTTTTTCCTCGGAGGTTAAAAATCCATATTTTTCCATTTGACTTAACACCACGTTGCGGCGTTCGACAGCCCTTTCTGGATTATTTCTTGGATTATAATAGGATGGAGCCTTTAAGAGTCCCACTAAAGTAGCACTCTCTGTAACCGTTAATTTCTCTGGTGATTTATCAAAAAAACGTTGCGATGCTTTTTCAATTCCGTATAAATTTTCTCCAAAAGAAACCGTATTAAAATACAACAAAAGAATGTCTTCTTTGGTGTAAATACTTTCTAAACGCCTTGCAATGAATAACTCACGAATTTTATTGATGGGAGTCGATAGAAAAAATTGTTTTTGTCTGCCAAAAATATTCTTAGCCACTTGCTGCGTTATTGTACTCCCTCCACCTGCATTCTGGCCTAATAAAATAGACTTTACAAAAACCCGTGCATAACTTCTATAATCGATGCCTTTATGAGAATAAAATCTGCTGTCTTCAGTAGCGATTAGGGCATTTTTTAATGCTGGCAGTAATTGCGTACTATCCACATTTGACCTATTTTGTAGGTAATAATAACCGATAGCCTCTTTATTAGAAGCATATAATGTTGAGGTGATTGGGTTTTTTAATTGTTTCAGATAGGCCTTAGTGGGTAACTTTCCGAAAGCACCAAAATATATTAAGAGTATCAAAAAAATTGAGAAAATAAACCCAAAACCCAAGGTATAAAAAAAACTTTTAAATGGATGTTTCTTTACAAACTCGAAGAATTGTTTAGCTTTAATTAACAGTTTATCCTTAAAGTTTATTATTTTTTTTTTCATAGCGAAGCAAGCCCTAAGCTTATCTTTTTTAGGATTCATGCCATTGCAAAATTATACTTTTTTTTGACATCAATTAAAGAATCAGTATCTCAGCGTGTAAAGTATTCAAAAAACCTTAATTAGTTTAATACCAATTATGAATTTTAAGCAACTTTTATAGGTAATGATTATTTTCAATAGAAATTTTCTAAGTATCAGAATCTGATTTATGGTTTGAATAAGAATTTATAAAAGATTTTTAATTTACACATACCCCTGAAAAGCCTAAACCGACTGTGTAATTCTTGTTAAGTTAAATTTTAATCTTTGGTGGTCCAAAGTGGCTAACGGTTTTTTGTTTAGCTAATGCTTTTCTAAAATTTACAGAATTTTAATGGCGATTAGAGTCTAAAATATAAATAATTTGCTATACCTTGACATTGGATTCAATATGTTAAATAACATTCTTTTATTGTGAAACAGGGCTATGATTTGATGCTTAGAAAACTCAAAATACATCTGCATAATTTTGAAAATTAAAACCCATCTCTGATCAATTCTATTGCCTTCTTAACCTAAACTTGCAATTACCTATTGTCAGTTCCCCATAAACATTGGGTTTTATTTTTTTTGAGTTCTGGTTTGTGTACTGCGGATTTTCTTTTTACGACCAAAATAGAAATTTTCTTCCTTTTGAATTAACTCAATTTTGTTAGCAGCATCACCTCCTACCTTTATAGTATTGATGTCGCCAATATAGCTTCCTGTTTTTGAAACACCTTGAATTTCTCTGGCATGATAGACCTTTGAAGTGATTTCGAAATTGTAAAGATATATTTCCCTATACTCCGTAGATTAGCCCCTCAATAGTTCGGAGTGATATTTGAAATTTCAATATCGTTACTATTACCGTCAATAGTTACTCGAATTTTAGAGCTGCCGCTAAGTACTTTTGCCATTATTCCCAATCCTAATTTTCTAATAGAGTTCACGTTGATATAAGTTCGGATAACATCATTTTCAACTTCTAATTTTAAACAACTTTAAAATTTAAAATGAAAATTATGTATTCATAATTGATGAAACAGATTTTTTTAAAAAGAATTCATAATTTTTTTAACACTTAGGGATAGTAATAAAATCAGCTAGTTAACGATGAAATACCTAATTTCTTATTAAGTTGTGAGTAAAAGATATTTGGTAAAACAATAAATTAAAACTATTTTCAAGGACTAATTAACTTAAAATCAACATTATGAAAAAAAACTACACGTTGATTGGTTTATTTATAAATAAAAAATTTATAAAAAATAGACTAATCCTTTCATTAATTACATTTTTTTTTGTTATCAGTTTCCACAATCTGGAAGCCCAAAAAATGGCGAAAGAACCTGGCGTTCCTGTAATTTGTCCGGCTAAATTTCAGGATATGAATTCTTTGATGGCTTTAAAACAATTATCAAATAAAAAATCACTAAAGACAGGAAAAGCACAAGCTACAGCAGAAATACTAGTTACTTTTGGCCCTGGAGCACAGGCAAATCCTGAGGCTAGAGCTGCATTTCAATTTGCATTGGATATTTGGTCTAATGAAATTGTCTCCTCAGTACCTATTAAAATTTTTGCTGATTTTGCAAACTTAGGAGCGGGCGTATTAGCATCCGCAGGACCTGCATACCAAGTAAGAGACTTTCCTGGAGCTCCAGAATCTGGTATTCTTTATCCAGCCGCATTAGCGAATGCTATAGCAGGCGAAGCATTATTTCCAGATGAAGAATTTGATTTAATAGTTAATCTAGGAAATGGTATACCTTGGTATTTTGGTACTGACGGTAATACACCTTCTGGTCTATTTGATTTCGTGACTGTAGCTTTACATGAAGCTGGTCATGGCCTTGGATTCACTACTAGTAGGGGATTTTCCGCAGGAACTGGGACTTTAAGACCTGGAGGATTTCCTTCTATTTTTTCTTTATTTTATATTGATGGAAACGGAAATAGATTATTAGATTTTCCAGACCCTTCTACGGAACTTGGAGGTGCCTTTACTGGAGGAAATCTTTTTGTGGATGGAACATTTGCCACGGCTGCATTGGCAGGGGTTTTACCTGAAATTTTTGCGCCTAGCAATTTTCAAGGAGGATCGAGCTTAGCCCACTGGGATGAGGCTACATTTCCTGCGGGTGATCCAAATTCGTTAATGACACCTCAAGTAGGATCGGCAGAATCTAATTTCGATATTGGTGCTATTACTCGTGGTCATTTTAAAGATATGGGATGGGTACTTAATGATGCAGATGCTCCACCCATCATAGTTTCTCCAACTTCAATTTCCAACGAATTGAATATTAATGAAGAAATTACTGCTGAGATTAGTGTTACAAATATTTCTGACGAATCTGTAAATGTGATTGTTAGTGGTTCTTCTGGCTCTTTGTTATTAGGATCTTTTACACCAGAGACATTCACTATAGCATCGACAGATTCTGAAACAATACTAGTTACCATAAACACTACTGGGGTAGCTAAAGGAATTTATGAAGAAAATATTATTTTAAATATTGATGGCACTGATTTAACAGTCGAAATACCAATTACAATTAGAGTTTTAGATGGTACTGAAGCTCCTTTAATTACTGTTTCACCTCAATCATTTAATGAAACTATTGAGCAACTACAAGTAGTCAATCGAGATTTAACTATAGAAAATAATGGTGATGCAAATCTGAATTTTAGTATCAACATCAATGATAATTCGCAAAATACTTTTGCTAGTCGTGTAGCAAGCACATCATTGGCATTAAAATCTGGTGGATTTGTTGAAAAAGCTATTAGTACCAATGTACCTACTAACAGCCCATCAAGTTTAATTCGTTCAGGAAATAAATATAATGAACTAGTTACCAGCTTATATGCTACTGATTTCGAAGAGTTTACTCTTGGTGATATTGCCAGTCAGCTAGGTTGGATAGCACAATTTACTAATAATTGGGTGATATCTTCTGACGATGCCTTTGAAGGATCGCAACATTTAAGAGGCATTTCCGATGGTTTAGGCGGAACAAGAGGCGGAGCTGTGCTTGCTATATCCCCAACGATTACGCCCCTAAATGAATCTTTTATGGTGGCTTCGGCTAAATTAAAAATAGAAGGCAGTGGCGTAAGTTGGGAAGTAATTCCCCAATCACCCACTGCTGGATCTGTAGTAACTAGACTTAGGTTTAATGGTGACGGAACTATTGATGTTTTGGATGCAACCGCGGGTACTTTTGTATCCTTGTCCGCAACTATTCCGTCAGGATATTTTGATTTTAGAATTGTCGTTGATAAAGATGATTCTCAATTCTCAGTTTATATTGATGAGGAATTGATATATTCTGGTACTGGCTTTACTCCTTTAATTGAACAAGTTGTATTTTTATCAGACATGGCCGTGATAGGATCAACTATAGACATAGATAATCTGGAAATTACTGACGGGGATCCTAACGCCTTTTTTTTATCTGTAGCTCCAAATACAGGTGTTGTCCCATTTGGTTCATCTTTAACAGCAAATGTTAAATTTGACACCAGAACTTTAGAGCCTGGTCAGTATGCTGCTACTATAAATATAACGAGTGATGATGCAGCCAATGCTTCTATAGATATCCCTGTTTCTTTAACTGTATTAACACCGCCTTCTATAACGGTTAATCCAGAAACATTGACTGCCGCTGTTAATGTTCAAACAGATAATCCAGCAGTTAAAATTGAGTCTTTCACGATAAGCAATTCAGGGGAAAGTCCGCTTAATTTCAGTACCACTTTAGGTACTACAAATTTCTCATCACCTTCTAATCTAAATGCTATGGCGGCTTTAGATATGAAAAAATATGGTGTTGGTAATACCATAAAAGCTGTAGAAAAATTAGCCGGTAAATCGGAAGCCCTTTCTCTTTTGAAATCTCCTGGCATTATGAGCAATCTAGCTTTTAATGACTCCATATTTTATGATTCTGGAATAGATTTTCCTGATAATTTTGCTGGATTAGATACAAGCCCATATACTAGTGCTGTAAATTTTGATGTAGAAAGTGATTTCACTTTGACAGCAATTCGAAACGGATTTAGAACAGAAGTATTAACAAGTCCTAATATAATTTTAGAAATTTACAAAGGCGGAGCTACTCCAGCAGATGGAGAACTATTATCCTCACAAATCATAGCCCAGTCAAGTGCAGAAGGTATTGTTATTGTAGAAGAATTAGCTGCAGCCATTAGTTTTTCTGCGGGTGAATCTTTTTGGGTAGTACACAAATATCCTGATGGTATTTCATTTCCTCAAGGAGTGGATGATTTAGCTACCCAAAGACCAGATACTTACTTTTTTAGTGGTAATGGAGGAACAACTTATAATGGATCGGGTTTTGTATTTTTTGTAAGAGCTCTTAGTGGAAGCTCAAGTGCTCCGTATTTAGTATTGGAGCCTTCCTCTGGATCTGTTGCACCTGGTGAAACCGCAGAAATTAGTGTAACCTTCGACGGTTCAAGCTTAGCAAATGGCACCTTTGAAACGGATATCCTAGTGGAAAGTAACGATCCAATAAATCCTTCCGCAACTATTGCAACTGTATTCGACATTTCTGGTCAAATTTCTGAAATAGTGGTTTCAGATGAACTTCTACTGTTCGATAATGTTTTTATAGGTGTTGCTAAAAGGAGATCATTCACGATAACCAATTCTGGTTTAGCTACTTTAAATGTATTAGATATTAGTTCAGATAATAATGATTTTGTAGTAGACTTTTCTAATGCTACAATTTCCGCTGGAGAAGAATTAGACGTAAATGTTACGTTTAGTCCCTCTTCTTCTGGAAATATCAATGGTACGATTGCCATTGCTAGCGACGCATCAAATACCAATTTAATTGAAGTCATTGTCAATGGTGTAGGAGTTGAACCTCCTATCGCTGTGCTAGATCCAAAAGAAGTTTTTGAAACTGTTGATGCAGGAAGCACAATAGATTCTCAAATTATATTGAAAAACGAGGGAAATGCCCCATTACAATTTTCATTTCCAGATTTAGTGGTAGCCGCAGCAAAAGCAGATCCTAATGTAACAATTAGTGCAAATGCTAAAGTTATCGATTTTAGTAGCTTTAATAATGCCAAAAAAGGATTTAAAGATACAAGAGTTGGTGCAAATGTTTCAAATAATATTGGTGCTGACAACGACTTCGGCTACACTTGGATTGATAGTGATGAAGCAGGTGGCCCCGTTTACAGCTTCTTTGATATCTCGGCAATCGGAACTGACATAACGGCACCATTAGGAGGTGATGGTACTGGAGAAGTCACTTTACCATTCCCTTTTGAGTTTTACGGTACCACTTACGAGAGTATTTTTATAAATGCAAATGGATTTGTCTCTTTTGAGCCTATTGGCCAACAATCTACTTGGGTTAATACTCAGCTACCTACTGCAGATGCTATCAATGGAATAATTGCTGCCTTATGGAGTGACCTAGAGCCTCAAGATTTAAATGGTTCTTTAACCATAGCAGGAAATGCAAACATTTTCATAATACAATGGACAAACGTATCTGAGTTCTTGGGTTCAGCGGACGAAACGGTAACCTTTCAAATAATAATAAATGCGGATGGTAATATTGATATATACTATGATAATGTTGAAACAGCTTCTTTTATTACTGCTTCCACTGTTGGTATAGAAAATGCAGACGGTACAGATGGTGCACAAGTAGCTTTTAATACCAGCTATCTTAAAAATAATTTAGCTTTACGATTTGTAAAACCAGCAATATCACTTACTCCATTTATAAGTAACGTTACACCCCTTTCTGGAGTCGTAGCTGCTGGAGGATCTCGTAGGTTAATTGTAACATCAGACGCTACTAATCTAAACGATGGAACTTATTTTGACGAGTTAAATGTTTCTAGCAATGCCCCAGATAAGAGTAATAGCCTGGCATTGTTTGAATTAAATGTTGTTGGAACTCCAGAGATTACAGCAAGTGTTGAAGCCTTAGAATTTGAACCAATTTTTGTTGGCCTTTCTAGTGAGAGTTCTTTTTTGATTACTAATAGTGGATCAAAAGACTTAGTAATTTCAGACATAAGTAATACAAACGACGATTTTATATTAGATACAGATTTTTCAGGCACCTTAAAACCAGACGAATCTACGGTTGTTTTTGTAAATTTCACGCCATCTTCAATAGGAGCCATTTCCGATGAAATAACCATTTCAAGCAACGATGGTTTTGGAAACGAATCTTTAACTATTCCTTTATCAGGTGTTGGTATCGATCCCCCAGTAATCGCTTTAGAGCCTGAGAGTATAAACTTAACTATCTCTAAAGCTGAAGCGATAACGGAAATTGTAACCATTAGAAATAATGGTGGATCTGCTTTAAATTACTCATTAGCTACTCCGACTTTTGCTAAAGCAGGGCAGGCACAACAAGTAGTACAACAGTATGCGAAGGTAGTTTATCCAAAAATTCTCAGTAAAGAAACTGCTGATACGCGTGTAGGACCGAAATTCTTAAATGCAAGTGGAGGCCCTGGTTCATTTGGGTATTCATGGGTGGATAATAATAGCGGTGGGCCTTCTTATAATTTTATTGATATTAGTGCAACAGGTCAGCAAGCTAATGTAGGTGCTGACGGAAATGAAACTGTAGCACTTCCTTTTGGTTTTAATTTCTTTGGAGAAATCCAAAATGAAGTTACCATTGCCGCAAACGGCTTCTTAACATTTGCACCAATAGTCGGTAATAATTTTACAAATCAACAAATTCCAGATACTGGAAATCCTGATTTATTTATTGCCCCTTTATGGTCAGATTTAGAGCCACAGAATGGTACAGGTGTTTTTTATATGGGTACAGCAGATTATTTTATTGTACAATATGAAAATAGTCCTGGGTTTGGATTTCCACCATTTTTACCAATCCCAGATCCAGTAACCTTTCAGCTAATTTTATTCCCTGATGGTTCATTTAAAATGCAATATAAAAATGTGAATTCTTCATTAGCAACTGAAAGTACTGTTGGAATTGAAGGACCTCAAGGTTTATCTGGATTACAAGTTATATTCAATACGGAATACTTAACTGACGAACTAGCCATAACATTTACACCCCCTGTTTCAGGGGTTATAGCTCCAGGAGGGTCAGCAGAAATTCCAGTTGAGTTCAGTGCAATTGATTTAGAAGCAGGAGAGACGTATTTTGGAGATATTACAGTAAACAGTAATGATCCTTTAAATACTATCTCTCTAATTCCGGTTACTTTAGAAGTGCTTGATGCACCGGAAGTAGTAAGCTTTAGCTTAGTAAATGCTTTTACTAATGAAGTTGTTGGAACTTTGAATGATGGTGATGTGATAAATCTTAACGATTATCAAGAAAACAATTTCAATGTTGTAGCAAACATTGGTACTTTGCCTGTAGGAAGTATTGTTTTTGGCTTTAATAATATTCAAAAATTTCGTACGGAAAACGTAGCTCCATATGCTCTGAACGGAGATCTAAATGGAGACTTTTATTCTTTGAGCTTTCCTCTTGGAATCAATACGATTACAGCAACACCTTTTGCAAATACAAATGGAAGAGGCGATGAAGGTATAGCTAAAACTATTTTTTTCGAAGTAATTGATCCTGCGCTCCCATCTCTTGAAAATTTTTATCTTGTGGACGCTACAAATAATACTACTTTAGATGTTATTAATTCTGGAGATGTTATTGACTTGAATAGTTATGCAACTACTAGTTTTAGCATTATTGTTGAACCAGGAACTACACCAATACAAAGTGTTGTTTTTGACTTTAATGGTGTTAAGCGATACCAAATCGAAAGTCAAGCTCCTTATGCACTGAAAGGTGATAATAATGGTAATTATTTCAAAGCTCCACTGAGTGTAGGTATGAATACTATTACAGCATCTGGTTATTCAATGGCAAGCGGACGAGGAGTTGTAACATCTACTAGTACAATCGATTTTGAAATTATAAACACAGGATTATCTAGCATTATTGCAGCAGATTTAGGAGTCAAATTAACCATCTATCCAAATCCGGTAAGCAATTTTGCTAATATTTATTTAACTGGTATTAATGGTAGATTACACGGAACAGTACATAATTTAGCAGGAGAACTTATGTACAAATCTGATGTTGTTTTAGAAAATGAATATGGTGAAGGAGTAATTGATATGAGTAAATTTCCAAAAGGATTATATTTCTTACTATTGAAAAATGACAAGGGAATTATAGTTTCTGAATCAAAAATTTTGAAACGGTAAATACCAACTCAATTTTTAGTACGGAATTTTTAAAGCAGCGAGTGTAAATCTCGCTGCTTTTTTTTAAAAAAAGGATGCTTAATTGGTATTAAAAATAAAACATAAGCCTTTGAATAAAAAAATCAAAGGCCTAGTTTCACACATCAACTAACTCAAACTAGCATATTAAAAATTATTCATTTAAACCTTATGAAGTCATTTAAACTAGTTTTGTCAACTTTATAAAATAAGAACCCATGTCGCCAAAATATTTATACGAAATGTAAAAAGCATTTGTAAATTAGGGTCTAAAATGCCGATTACCTGGGTAGGGTGGGCAAGCAAGCCCTTTATTTAAAAACTAAAGACAATTCACTACTAACCAGCAAATTGTCTTTTTTATTTGTGACCGCGAAGGGATTCAAACCCCCAACCCTCAGAGCCGAAATCTGATGCGCTATTCAATTGCGCCACGCGGCCATATTCCGAGCTTTAGCGACGGAATATTTTATTATTTAAGCTAATTTCTTTTTTACGAGCATAGAAATAGTTTTACCATCTGCTTTGCCTGCTAATTCTTTAGAAACGATGCCCATTACTTTTCCCATATCTTTCATTCCTTCTGCACCAGTCGCTTTAATAGTTTGTACTACTATTTTTTCTATTTCTTCTTCGGTGAGTTGTTCGGGTAAAAATTTCTCGATAATAGCAACCTGTTCTAATTCTGGATCTGCTAAATCGTCTCGGCCTTGTGCTATAAAGATAGCAGCACTGTCTTTACGCTGTTTTACTAATTTTTGTATAAGTTGAATTTCTACTTCCTTTGAAATTTCTGCTCCTGATCCCGTTTCAGTCTGTAATAACAATAAAGCAGATTTTATAGCTCTTAACGATTCTAAAGCGACTTTATCTTTAGCCTTCATCGCTATGATTATCTCGCCCATTACCTGTTCTTGTAAACTCATAACTTCAACTTTTTAGCGGTGCGAAGATAAAAAATAAACCCGAAAACAAAACCTTATTTTCGGGTTTAAACTTTTTTTAATAAGATCAATTAATCTACATTATCATGTAAAAAAGAATTGTTAGTACGAATTTGAATTTCGTCATTACTATCTTCACTTAACGAGGTCCTAGAAATTTTACTATTTCTATCTACTTCATTTAAGCTAATTCCTTGGCGTTTGTAAGCTGGGTGCTTTTCTATTTCATCAATCCGGTTTGAAGAATTGCTATTTTGAAACTTATAATTAAAATCTTTTAACTTTCTTCTGCGCTCCTCAGATCTATTCTTCAGTAATTCTTCTAAAGGCATATCCACAGGATCTACATCCGCATCATGTGCTATATTCGATATTGGTTTTTCAATTGTCTTGCTTTCAAAAAAGAGTTCATCATCTACCATTTTTGGGTTAAAATTTTCAGATTTAGAGCTTGCTCCTGTTAATTTATTTTCCAATTCCATATAATCATCTAGGCTATATCTTTTTTCACCTTCTTTATTATATTCTAAAACAGGAATTACCTCAATATGTTCTTTTACTTCAATCTCTTTAACTTCATCATCTAAAGAAAACAAGAATACATTTTCTTTTTCTTCTTTCAAATCAACTGCTGATTTCTCAGGCATATCAAAACTAAATATAAATTGATCATCTTCAATTTTAGCAGATGTTACCGTGATAGCGTCTATTACATTTATGTTATTTATTTTTGATTTTGTATCCACAATTATAAAATCATCTCCTATTTTATCCGCAATTACCTCTTCATAAAAAACATTAAAGTTTTTAATATAGCTCGATGTTGGAATTAAATCCATTACAGGCTTTTCAAACTCTAAAACATGCTTAATTACCTTAGGCTGCTCTTTCAATACTGCTTTAACCACGTTTTTAACGGCTGGCACTTCTTCGTCTTCAATTAACTTGAATAGTACATTTTCGGAGCCCATTAAATGTTGCTCCGCTTTTTGTCCGTCTTCTAAAGTGTGAATGATTTTTTTTGATTCTGTATTTACAATGGTATCTTGTTGATCTATATTAAAACCAGTAGCAATAACCGTAACGGCGATAGCCTCTCCTAATTTTTCATCTTCCCCTACACCCATAATAATATTGGCACCATGACCTGCTTCCCCTTGAATATGATCGTTTATTTCTCCAATTTCGTCAATAGTGATTTCTTTGCTTCCAGAAACGATTAAAAGCAGTACATTTTTGGCTCCTGCAATTTTGTTATCATTTAATAATGGGGAGTCTAAAGCCTTCATAATCGCCTCATTAGCTCTTGATGTACCAGAAGCTGTTGCTGAACCCATTATAGCAGTACCGCTATTGGACAATACCGTTTTAGCGTCGCGTAAATCTATATTTTGTGTGTAGTGGTGCGTAATTACTTCCGCTATACCTCTGGCCGCAGTTGCTAGTACTTCGTCTGCCTTAGAAAATCCGGCTTTAAAACCTAAATTTCCGTAAACTTCTCTTAGTTTATTGTTATTGATAACGATTAAAGAATCTACATTTTTACGTAATTTTTCGATACCAGCTTGAGCTTGCTTTGTACGCATTTGACCTTCAAAAACAAAAGGAATAGTAACAATACCAACCGTAAGGATATCCAGTTCCCTAGCTTGTTTGGCAATCATTGGTGCCGCTCCAGTTCCTGTACCACCACCCATACCAGCGGTAATAAAAACCATTTTGGTATTGGTACCTAACATGTTTTTTATCTCCTCCATACTTTCTATAGCAGACTGCTCCCCTACTTCTGGGTTCGCTCCTGCACCAAGACCCTCAGTTAACGAAACGCCTAACTGAATTTTGTTCGGGACACCACTATTATCAAGGGCTTGCGAATCAGTATTGCAGATTATAAAGTCAACGCCAACAATGCCTGCCTTGTACATGTGATTAATAGCATTGCTGCCACCACCACCGACACCGATAACTTTTATTACGTTACTTTGATTTTTTGGTAAATCAAAGGCTATACTTCCAAATTCGTTACTGTTGCTCATACTTTTTGTATTACTGGTTATACTGCGTTTTCGTTTTTATTTTATTCTGCGTTATCTAAAAAATCTTTCAATTTATCAGACCATTTATCAAATATCGATTTACGTTCTTTCTGTTCCGCTTTTTGCGTTACTGTTTCTACGTCAGTGCTCTTATTTATTGTTTTATCAGGAATTACAACTTCTTCTTGTGCTTCATGTTCAACTTGTTCTTTTTTATCTTTATTTTTTAAAGCATTCATTAACAAACCAACCGCAGTTGCATATAAGGGACTCGCAATTTCTTCGTCAGAATCTCCAGCTAAGTGCTCGTTGGGATAACCAATACGAGTATCCATTCCTGTAATGTATTCTACCAATTGTTTTAAATGCTTTAATTGACTTCCGCCACCAGTTAAAACAATCCCCGCAATTAGTTTTTTCTTTTGATCGTCATGACCGTAATTTTTAATCTCTACATATACCTGTTCTACAATTTCTACAACTCTTGCGTGTATAATTTTAGAAAGATTTTTTAGCGTGATTTCTTTAGGCTCTCTACCTCTTAAACCAGGAATTGAAACAATTTCATTATCTTTATTCTCACCGGGCCAAGCTGATCCAAACTTAATTTTTAAAAGTTCTGCTTGCTTTTCTATGATTGAGCATCCTTCTTTAATGTCTTCAGTTATAACATTGCCACCAAAGGGAATTACTGCGGTATGGCGGATAATCCCATCTTTAAAAATAGCCAAATCTGTAGTACCACCACCAATATCTAGTAAAGCAACACCTGCTTCTTTTTCTTCTTGACTTAATACCGCATTTGCCGATGCTAAAGGCTCTAGCGTAATACTTCCTAATTCTAAGCCTGCACTTTTAATGCAACGACCCACATTTTTAATGGAAGAAACCTGACCTACGACTACATGAAAATTGGCTTCTAATCTTCCACCATACATGCCCATAGGTTCTTTAATTTCGGCTTGACCATCTACTTTAAATTCTTGCGGCAGCACATGGATAATTTCTTCGCCAGGCAACATAATTAACTTATATACTTGGTTGCAAAGCTTGTCTACATCATCTTCATTGATGACCTCCTCAGAATTTGGTCTGGTAATATAATCACTATGTTGAAGGCTTCTGATATGCTGCCCTGCAATACCAACCACTACAGAACTAATTTTTAAGCCAGAATCTGTTTCTGCTTCTTCAACAGCTTGTTGAATAGATTGTATGGTTTGTGTGATATTATTCACAACACCCCTATGCACTCCTAAACTTTTAGACTTTCCGATACCTAAAATCTCTATTTTACCGTACTCGTTTTCCTTTCCGATTATAGCCACAATTTTTGTTGTTCCGATATCTAAACCAACTGAATATTTACCTTGTTCCATCTCTTAAATTTTGGTGCACACAACCTGATTATTATACTCTAAACTCACTTGACTATAGCTGTCTAGCGATTTATCCTTCGTTCCTTTTACGTAAAAAGCCTTAAACTTTTTGAACTTTTGATCTAATGCTTCCGCCCCTCCTAAATTCAAAACAAAATTCTCTGTTCTAATTTTTAATTGATACTTATTACGAGTAAGTATCTGGATTGCAATCACGTTTTTGTGCAAAAATTCATCGCCATTGATATGGCTTAAAATTTTAAATACATCTTCTAAACCTTTACCGGTAACGTTCCCTGTTATAATAGGAACCCTTGCGGAATGATTTGGAGAAAGCGGCATTTGCTTTCCTTCATCATCAAGATAAAATATTGTATTGCCTTCTACCCTACCAATTGGAATTCTTTGAGCGATTTTCGTCGTCAACTTTCCGTTAATGGTCAAGTAAACTTGCACATTTTTAACCATTTTATTAGCCTGAATGGCTTTTTCAATAGTATTCAAAACTAATTTTTCTTTAGGGACATTTGCAAACCCTTGAAAATTTTGTATTAACAATTTATTAACCATGCTAGTTGTTAAGTATAAATTTTCGCCATCAGTAAACTGAACATCTAATTCTGTTATCGCTTTACGCTCACTTCTGTAATTAGAAAATGCGTAAAGGCTTATGATACAAATCATTAAAAAAATAGCTTTTACTATGTTCCAATTTATTTTCATTTTACAAAAGCATTTTCAATTTTTATCACTTCTAAACCTATATCGCCAGCGCCCATAACCACCAAAACTTCTGGATCATTTTTTTTGATTTCGGCTATTAAATCTTCCTTTTGAATTAACTTTTTATTTGGATTTTTAATTTTTTGAAATAACCAGTTTGATGTTACACCTTCCATAGGTTTTTCCCTTGCCGGATAAATATCTAATAGAAAAATAGTGTCAAATTGTGATAAGCTCGATGCAAAATCATCCACAAAATCTTTAGTTCTAGAGAATAAATGAGGTTGAAATACGGCCAATACTTTTTTATTTGGGTGCATTTCTGATACTGCATGATATACGGCATTTATTTCGGTAGGGTGATGTGCATAATCATCAATAAATACAAAATCATCATTTTTAATTTTGTATGAAAACCTGCGTTGCACACCTTGAAAACTTTCTAAAGCCGGAAATAAACTTTCGGGTTTTACATTGGCCTCTAATGCCATAGCCAATGCTACCAAAGCATTTAACAAATTATGTCTTCCTGGCTTTCCAAATTTTAATCCTTTATAGCGTACGGTTGGCGTTTGCACATCAAAAACATAAATTCCGTTTTCTATACTGATGTTTTTTGCGCAATAGTCCGAGTCGTCTTCAATGCCATACGTAATTCCATCTATGGGCAAACCGTTACAAACCAATAGTTTGCCGTTTTCTTTAATTCTTGAGGCAAATTCTCTGAAAGATTCATGCAGAGCTTCCCCTGTACCATAGATATCTAAATGATCGGCATCCATGGAGGTGATGCAAGCAATATTTGGCGAGAGCTGTAAAAATGAACGGTCAAATTCATCTGCCTCAACCACCGAATATTCTGAACCTTGGTAGTAAAAATTACTATTAAAATCCTCTGATATTCCACCTAAAAATGCCGTCATTGGCAATTGTGCTTCTTTCAGCAAATGTGCTAAAATGCTCGAAGTTGTTGTTTTTCCGTGTGTTCCGGCAACGGCAAAGCAAAAAGTTTCGTTTGTAACCAAACCTAGAACCGCAGCGCGTTTTTTGAGTTGAAATCCGTTATCAATAAAATAATTAAATTCTGAATGGTCTTTAGGCACAGCAGGCGTATAAACCACTAAACATGATGCTTTATCTAAGAATTTGATGTCAATTTTAGCCACATTATCTGAATAGTGAATTTGCATTCCGGCTGCTTCTAATTCCAAAGTTAAAGGCGAAGGGGTTTTGTCATAACCCCCCACATTTTTACCTAAAAACATAAAATATCTAGCTAAGGCCGACATTCCTATGCCTCCGATTCCTAAAAAATATACGCTATGTATCTGGTTCAAATTCATTTCATTCAATTGCTTTAAGCTTTGAGCCATAAGCTTTTTTTTAATCTATTTTCTCTTCTTTATTTTCTTTATTATCTTTTCTATTCTCTATAGACTACGGATTAAAAACTACTATCTATTTTAATATCAACCAGCAACAGACAACCATCAACTATTTAAACAACAACTTCTCAACTTCATCTACTATCGCAACGGTTGCATTTGGCATGGCTAATTTTTTAGCATTATTACCTAATATCTTTTGTTGTTCTTTATCTTTAAATAGATCAGAAAAAACACTTTCAAATTGATGCTCTAAATCACTTTCTTTTATTAAAATAGCAGCTTTTTTACCTGCCAATGCTTTTGCATTTTTAGTTTGATGATCTTCCGCTACATTGGGAGAAGGAATATAAATTACTGGTTTCCCCACAATACATAATTCTGACACCGAGCCCGCTCCTGCTCTTGAAATTACCATATCCGCAGCGGTGTAAGTAAAATCCATTCGGTTTAAAAAATCAAAAACTTTTACGGTTGTTGACTTGTATTTTTTGTATTCTTCGTAATATAATTTTCCACACTGCCAGATAACTTGTATGCCTAAGGCTTCAAAAAAATTAATTTCTTTTTCTACTAATTGATTGATGCGTCGCGCTCCTAAACTTCCGCCCAAAACTAAAAGTGTTGGTTTTGATAACGCTAATCCAAAAAATGATAAAGCTTCGGTTTTATCAACTTTCATTTCTACCAAATCGCTGCGAACAGGATTTCCTGTTTTCACTATCTTTTCTTTTGGAAAAAACTGCTCCATATTGTCGTAAGCCACACAAATTTTCTTTGCCTTTTTTGCTAGTAACTTGTTAGTTATTCCTGCGTACGAATTCTGCTCTTGCAACAAACAAGCAACTCCCAATGCAGAAGCTCTTTTTAAAAGTGGACCACTAGCGAAACCTCCCGTACCAATAACAACATCAGGCTTAAACTTTTTTACTATGGCATTTGCTTTTATCAAACTACTTATTAATTTAAAAGGGAAAAGCAGGTTTTGCAAAGTCAATTTTCTTTGGATACCTGTAATCCACAAACCTTCAATTTTATACCCTGCATTGGGTACTTTTTCCATTTCCATTCTATCATTTGCGCCGACAAATAAAAATTCGGCCTTTGGATGCCTTCTTTTTAATTCGTTTGCAATCGCAATAGCTGGGTAAATATGCCCACCTGTACCACCTCCAGAAAGTATAAATCTATAATTGTCCACTTAAAACTTCTAAAGGGTTACTTTCATCTATAGCCACCGAACTAGGTTCTGTAGCGGTTTCTTTATTACTTGCACTTAAAATAATTCCGATGGCCAAACAAGTCATCCAAGTTGAGGTGCCACCACTACTTATCAAAGGCAAAGTTTGACCCGTTACAGGGAATAATTCCACTGCAACCGCCATGTTAATAAATGCCTGAAAAACGATAGGTAAACCTACGCCTACCACTAATAATTTTCCGAAAACTGTGGTATTTCCGTTCGCTACAACCACTATTCTAAACAATAATAACAGGTAAAAAAAGACCAATAAAAGTCCACCTACCAAACCGTATTCTTCAATAATAATGGCAAAAATAAAATCGGACGAACTTTGGGGTAAAAAGTTTTTTTGTACGCTTTTACCGGCACCTTTTCCAACAATACCACCTGTCGCTATCGCAATTTTTGCTTTTTCAATTTGATAATCTGCGTCGCTATCTTCATTGCCATTTAAAAAATTATCAATCCGGTTTTCCCAAGTAGTTACTCGGTTAGAAAACAAATCAGGCACCGCTTTAGCTGTTAGTATAAACAATACTAAAACTAGAGCGCCACTACCTAAAATACCTAATAAATATTTCATAGGATATCCCCCTAAAAAACAAAGTACCATTACCATAAAAAAGATAATGGCTGCGGTTGAAAAATTCGCTGGAAGTATCAGGATCAATATTAAAAAAACAGGTAACCACAAGGGTAAAAGACTTTCTTTAAAAGTGATTTTTTTATCTTTTATTTTAGTGAGATATCTTGCTACGTAAGCCATCAGCACTACCGCCGCTAAATTAGAAGTTTGAAAAGTTACTCCAATAAAAGGCAAACGGATCCATCTACTTGCATTTGCCCCACCGATGGTTGTGCCTTGCGCTAAAGTATAAATCAACAGTAACAAAACTATAGGCATAGCAATTAAAGATAATCCTTTGAAAAAGTGAGTCGGAATTTTATGTACTCCGTAAATAATAGCAAAGCCTAATGCCAATAAAAAAGCATGTTTAAATAGAAAACTTATGGTTGTTCCTGTGCCATTCCCAACAACATATACCAAATTACTGCTAGCGCTGTAAACAGGTAAAAATGAAAATAAGGCTAAGAGTGCCACAATGGCCCAAATCGCTTTATCTCCTTGTAATTTGTTGAAAAAATCCATTTGTTTTTCTATAAATTTTTAACTGCTGCTTTAAACTGTTGTCCTCGATCTTCGTAATTCGTAAAAAGATCAAAACTTGCACATGCAGGTGATAACAAAACGGTATCTCCGCGCTCTGCAATTTTGTAAGCAACTTTAACTGCTTCTTCCATAGCAAAAGTTTCCACCACTAAATCAACCACGTTACCAAAGGCTTCTTTAATTTTTTCATTATCCAATCCCAAACAAACTATTGCTTTTACCTTTTCTCTAACCAATGGCATTAAAGACCGGTAATCATTGCCCTTGTCGAGGCCGCCAACAATCCAAATTGTTGGAGTTTTCATGCTTTCTAGTGCGTAGTAGGTGGCATTAACATTCGTAGCTTTTGAATCGTTTATATAGGCAACATGATGAATTTTAAGCACCTGTTCCAAGCGATGTTCAGCCCCTTGAAAATTAGCAACACTTTGGCGAATAGTTTCTTTTCTGATGCCAATAAGTTTTGCCGCAGTAGCTGCTGCCATGCTGTTTTTTAAATTGTGTTTGCCTTCTAAAGCTAATATGTCTGTTGTCATTTTCAGTGTGTCGTTATGAATGATAATTTGTATATATTCGTTTAAACTGTAAGCGCCTTCTGCAAGTTCTTTTTCGATAGAAAATGGCAGTAATTTGGATTTGACGGGGTGCTTTACAAGCCAATCCGTAAGGTCTTTATCATCTGCATCATAAATTAGATAATCATCTTCGGTCTGGTTTTCTGCTATTCTAAATTTTGATGCAATATAATTTTCATATACATACTCATACCTATCTAAATGGTCTGGTGATATGTTTGTTAAGATGGCGATATGTGGTTTAAAATCTACAATGCCATCCAACTGAAAACTACTAATCTCTAATACGTAATAGTCAAAATTATTTTCGGCGACCATTTTTGCATAACTATCTCCAATATTACCTGCCATTCCTACGTGTAAACCTTCATTTTTTAAAATATGATTTATTAACATAGTGGTAGTGGTTTTCCCGTTACTCCCGGTGATTCCAATAATTTTTGCATCGGTGTATTTTGATGCAAATTCTATTTCAGAAATTACAGGAATATCTTTTTCTTTGAGCTGCTTTATTATAGCAACTTTATCAGGAATACCAGGACTTTTCATGACTACATCCGCATTTAAAATCTTAGCTTCGGTATGCTGTTCTTCTTCCCAATCAATTCCAAAATGTTCAAGAACGCTTTTATATTTATCTTTTATTTTTCCTTTGTCAGAAACAAAAACTTCATATCCTTTTTGTTGTCCTAAAATTGCAGTGCCTACGCCACTTTCTCCTCCGCCGAGGATGACTAATCTTGCCCCCTTTGTTCCCCACTCAGGTGGGATAATTTTACTTATATTCTTATTCTCGTTATTCATAACAAAACACCTATCTAACTTTTAAGGTTACTATCGTTACAATCGCTAATAAGATTCCTACGATCCAGAAGCGGGTAACAATTTTACTTTCGTGATATCCTTTTTTCTGATAATGATGGTGTAAAGGCGCCATTAAAAAAATACGTTTACCTTCCCCAAATCTTTTTTTAGTGTATTTAAAATAGCCCACCTGCAACATGACCGAAAGTGATTCGGCAAAAAATATTCCGCATAATACAGGAATTAATAATTCTTTTCGGATGATAATAGCAATGACGGCAATTACCCCGCCTATAGTTAAGCTACCAGTATCGCCCATAAAAACTTGAGCAGGAAAAGCATTGTACCACAAAAACCCCACTAATGCGCCTAGAAATGCAGCTACGAAAACCACTAATTCACCCGCACGAGGAATAAACATAATATCTAGGTAATTGGAGAATATAATATTTCCCGAAACCCAAGTAAATATGCCAAGTGTTAAAACAATTATTGCGGAAGTCCCTGCTGCAAGACCATCAATACCATCGGTTAAATTGGCACCATTTGATACTGCTGTAACAATAATAATGATAATAGGAATAAAGATTAACCACGCATATTTCTCTGCGCCATCTCCCATCCAAGAAATAAAACTGGTATAATCTAACTCGTTATTTTTAACTAAAGGAATGGTAGTTTTTGTTGACTTTATTTCTGCACTAATTTGTTTTTCGGCATTATACGCTGCTGAAGAATTTAAAGAACTATGTTCTTTCATGGTAACCTCGGGATGAAAATAAAGGGTTGATCCTACAATTAAGCCCAATACAACTTGACCTAATATTTTAAATTTACCTTTTAGGCCGCCTTTATCTTTCTTAAATATTTTGATATAATCATCGACAAAGCCAATAATTCCCATCCAAATAGTGGTAATGATTAAAAGAATAACATAAATATTATCAAGTCTGGCGAGCAATAAAACAGGAATAAGGGTCGCAATAATGATGATGATTCCTCCCATCGTTGGCGTACCTGCTTTTTGTTTTTGTCCTTCTAAACCTAAATCACGAACCGTTTCTCCTATTTGTTTTTTTTGCAAATAAACAATTATTTTTTTACCGTAAACCGTTGCAATAATTAGGGATAACAATACAGCCACAGCAGCCCTAAAAGTGATGAACTGAAAAAGTCCGGCTCCTGGCACTTGGTAATTGTTTTCTAAAAATTCAAATAAGTAATATAACATATTTTATGGTTGTCGGTTGATGCTTGTTCGTTAATGCTATTCTAGTCCTTTTCTTTATTCTTTATTCTTTATTCTTTGTTCTTTATTCTTTTTTAGCTTTTTTCTTTCCACATTCCACTTTCGACTTTTTTTATTTGTCTAGGCTTATCAATATATTTTTTACCATTTTATAATCATCAAAATCTATTCGAATGCCGTTTGCTTCTTGATAGGTTTCATGGCCTTTTCCTGCTATTAAAATAATATCGTTTTCGTGGGCTATTTGGCAGGCTATTTTAATGGCTTGTTCTCTGTTTTCAATTGATAGAATTTTACGAACGTTCTGAGCTTCAACACCCTTTTCCATTTCGCTAATAATAACTTCTGGTTTTTCAGATCGCGGATTGTCAGAGGTAAAAATGGCCGTATTACTCATTTCTGAAGCGATATGACCCATAACCGGGCGCTTAGACTTATCTCTATCGCCACCACACCCCACAACGGTGATGACGTTTTCATTTCCAGTCCTCAATGTATTAATTGTATCAAGTACATTTTTAAGCGCATCCGGCGTATGGGCATAATCAACAATTGCTGTAATTTTATTTTTAGAAATAAAGTATTGGAACCTACCATCTACGTTATCCAACTCACTCATGAGCCTTAAAATCTCTAATTTCTCTAAGCCCAATAAATCTGCCGTGGCATAAATTGCCAGCATATTATAAGCATTGAAATCGCCGATGAGCTTCGACCAAAGTTCTTCTCCGTTTATTTTTAATAATTGCCCATTAAACTGATTTTCTAAGATTTGCGCTTTATAATCTGCATACGATTTTAAGGCATAAGTATATTTTCTAGCTTTGGTATTTTGCAACATGACCAAGCCATTTTTATCATCGATATTGGTTAAAACAAAGGCCTTTTTACTAAGCTTATCAAACAATAATTTTTTAGTATCTCTGTATTCTGCAAAAGTGTTGTGGTAATCTAAATGATCGTGTGATAGGTTGGTAAAAATAGCCCCTTCAAAAACTAGGCCTTCTGTTCTTTTTTGATGGATGCCATGAGAACTTACTTCCATAAAACAAAATTCAACGCCAGCAAGATTCATTAAACTTAAATGCCAATTAATGGTTAAAGCATCAGGCGTAGTATGGCTTGTCTTGTATTCTGTATCATCTACCATTATTTTTATAGTAGAAATTAATCCGACTTTAAACCCTGCTTTTTTGAATAACTGATATAACAAACTACTCACCGTTGTTTTGCCGTTTGTACCCGTAACCCCAACTAATTTTAAATTTTTTGAAGGATTATCGTAGTAGTTTGATGCCATGATGGCCAAAGCCTTATTCCCATTATCCACGTTAACATAGGTGATTTCGTTCACCATGTTTTCGGGTAAACTTTCGCAAATAATAGCCTTTGCTCCTAATGATATCGCTTTATTAATATATTGATGTCCGTCTGTTATGGTACCCCTGATTGCCACAAAAACATCATCTAACTCGACCAAGCGAGAGTCAAAACAAATTTTATTGACCATCACCGATGTAGAACCACTAACCGCAGTTAAACTCACCCCAAACAATATGTCTTTTAGTGATTTCATGATAATTCTAATACAATTAGTTCTACTTCGCTGATATTGGCATCTTTATTAGATTGCTTTTTTACTCTGCCATTGCCCTTAACCTGTACTTTTAAACCTAGGTTTTCTAAAATTGCAATAGCGTCCATACCGCTCATACCTTCTACATTAGGCACTTTACTATGTTTTTTGTTGGTTTCAGTGTAAAACTGTTGGTATTTTTTATCTAAAATTTGACTTTTAATTTCTAAAGTTTCCACTTCATCGATCATTGGTGAGCTGGTATATATTTTTTGGGCAATAGATTTAAAAACAGGACCCGAAACATCAGCACCATAATAGCCTACACTTTTATCAGGCTCATGAATGACTACAATACAAGAATACTTTGGGTTATCCGCAGGAAAATAACCAGCGAAAGTGGAGATGTACTTTAATTTATTTGGGTCTTTTGATATATAATCTTTTTGAGAAGTACCCGTTTTACCTGCCATAGAAAAATTGGGAGAATACAAGCTATGACCTGTTCCGTATTTCTCTTCTACCACCCCTTTTAAAAGTGCTTTAACCTTGCCTATTGTTTCTTGAGAGCAGATTGATGGGTTCATCACTTCTTTATCAAACTTATAAATTGTTTTATTCCACTCTTTTACTTCTTTTAACAATCTGGGTTTTACCATTTCGCCATCATTCGCAATGGCATTATAGAAGGTTAAGGTTTGTAACGGAGTTAAAGAAACTTCATAGCCATGAGACATCCACGCCAATGAAATACCAGACCAGCCTTTATCACCAGGATAGCGAATTACGGGCTTGCCTTCGCCTTTGATAGGAAGTCCTAATTCTCTACTTAAACCCATATTCATTAATCGGTTAACAAACTTTTCTGGGTTATCTTTATAGTTATTATGAATAATTTTCGCGATTGCAGTGTTTGACGAAATTTCAAAAGCCTTTGAAACCGTAATCTTTCCATAACCGCCTACTTTAGAATCTCTTACTCTTTTATTATACACTTTAAAAATCCCATTTTCCGTATCAATGACGGTGCTGGTATCAATCACTTTATCTTCTAAAGCGACCACCAAAGACATTAATTTAAAAGTAGAACCTGGCTCGTGTGATTCGCCTATAGCATAGTTTAAACGCTCGTAATATTTACTGTCTTCGGTTTTTCCTAGATTAGAAATTGCTTTAATTTCTCCCGTTTTTGTTTCCATGACAATCACGCAGCCGTGATCAGCCTTGTACTTTTCTAACTGACCTAAAAGTGCGTGGTGTGCGATATCTTGAATATTAACATCTATGGTAGAATAAACATCATAGCCATCTTTGGGTTCTACAATATTATCCATCCCAATAGGCTTCCATTGTCCTTTGGCTATTTTTTGCTTTAAACGACTGCCCTTAATTCCACTTAAATATTCGGTAAATGCACCTTCTAAACCTACACGAGTGGCGTATCCGTTTTCATCGAAACGCTCATAACCCACGCTGCGTTCAGCAATTTTTCCTAATGGATGCTCACGAACCGTGCTTTGCTCAACTACAATTCCGCCTTTATTAGGGCCTTTTTCAAATAGTGGAAATTTTTTAACTTGAATATAGTCTGAATAATCTAAGTTTCTAGCTACCAAGGCAAACCTGCTTTTATTGGCTTTTGCTTTACGCAAAATTTGCTCATAATGGGATGCAGGTTGTCCTAATAAATTAGATAGTGCTAACGAGAGCGCTTTAATATTTTCTTTAAAATCTGCATCTTTAACGGTAACAGCATCAAAATGAATATTAAAACGAGACACTGAGGTGGCTAATAAACTCCCATCTGAAGAATATAAATTTCCACGATTAGGGGTAATGGTAAACACCTTTTCCGTTCTATCTTCTGCAAGTTGGCGGTATTTATCGCCATCAACCATCTGAATACTAAAAAGTTTAACAACTACCGCAACCGCAAAGACAAATAGCAAGCCCGCAACAACATACAATCGTTTTAATATGTTTTTTTCTGTAACTGCCATTATTCAACTGATTTAACGCTTATTTTAAAAGGAGGAGTTTCTGAAGGATACAAGCCATCTTCTCCTAATTTCTTTAGTATTTCTGATTCTAATTTTAATTTTTGAACATCGGTTTGTCCATCAATAAATTCACTTCGCAATTCTTTAACTTCTTCATTTAAAGCCGCAATTTGATGTACTTTACTATCTGTGCTGTGCGAGCTCGCAATCATCACCGCCGCTAAAAAGGAGGTGAAAATGATGAAAATCCAATTTTTGGGCGCTTTTTCACCGCCCACCAAAAATTTTCCTTTTAATATGTCTAATATCCCTTTTCGCATTTTTTTAATTAGACGTTAGTAGTTAGAATTTATCTTTTTTCTCTATTCTTTTTTCCTTAGGCTTTTACCATCAACGAACAACTCATTTTCACTTCTTTTCAGCAATTCTCAATTTCGCACTTCTCGCCCTATTGTTAGCTGAAATTTCCTTATAATCAGGAACAATTAATCCACCGACTTTTTTTAGTGGAAGATTGGTATTTCCAAAAAAATCTTTTTCTGGTTCTCCTTCAAACCTTCCTGAGCGAATAAAATTTTTAACCAATCTGTCTTCTAAAGAATGGTAGCTTATCGCACTCAATCTGCCGTTTTCATGCAATAATTCTGGCACCTGCTCTAGAAATTCTTTTATAACTGCCACTTCCTGGTTTACTTCAATCCTAATGGCTTGGTAAATCTGAGCCAATATTTTGTGTTCAACACGCGCAGGCAAAAATGGCTTTAACACACTTCTTAATTGCGCAGTAGTTTTTATAGCTTCTTCTTCTCTATTTGCTATAATGGCTGTAGCTATAGCATTAGCGTTACGTAAATCACCATATTGAAACAACACATTTCGCAAGGCATCATAATCATATTTATTTACCACATCATGCGCAGAAATTGAATTTCGCTTGCTCATTCGCATATCTAAATCTGCATCAAAACGGGTAGAAAAACCACGTTCGGCAACATCAAACTGGTGCGATGACACACCAAAATCTGCTAATATTCCATCAACTTTCCGTATGCCATAGAACTTTAAAAACTGAGATATAAATCTGAAATTTTCATGAATTAGCGTGAATCTTTCATCTTGAATCGTATTCTTTAAGGCGTCTTCATCTTGATCAAAGGCAAACAATTTTCCTTCGGGACCTAATCTTTTTAGTATTTCTTTTGAATGCCCACCTCCTCCAAAAGTTACATCCACATAAATGCCCTTGCTTTTAATGGCCAAACCATCTACTGATGCTGTTAATAAAACTGGATTATGATACATCATCATCGTCTGTTCCCATTACTTCTTCTGCTAATGACGCAAAATCTTCAGCGGTATCTTCTAACACTTTCTCATAATTGTCTTTATCCCAAATTTCAATGATATTAATCGCTGAACTTAAAACGACATCTTTTGAAATATTAGCGATATCAATCAGATTTTTAGGGATTAATAACCTTCCAGTAGCATCAATCTCTACCACTTTTACACCAGCAGAAAACCTACGAATAAAGTCGTTATTCTTCTTTAAAAATCTGTTCTTCTTGTTCATTTTTTCCATCAAAAGATTCCATTCTTTCATGGGGTACAATTCTAAACAAGATTGAAAAACAGAGCGTTTAATAACAAAGCCATCGGTAAGCACAGGCGACATCTGATGCTTCAAGGAAACAGGTAACATAACCCGCCCTTTGGTATCAGCTTTACAATCGTATGTTCCTATGAAATTGATCATTTACACGTCCTTCTTTCTATATAAAACTCAAATATATAGAATTTATTACCACAATTTACCACAATTTACCACATTGTTAATAAATTCCTTGATTTGAAGCTTTTTTTGTTGAAAAAGGCAACAAACCCATTTTTTGATAGGGTTCATTCCTAGAACAAACAACCTGAAAAATATTTTTAAGCTCTCTTTTAATACTCTTTAAAACAAGTAGGTTTGTATTCTTTGGAATTGTTTATATTTGCGAATACAGAAACCAATCTGCCTTAATGAAACAGACATTAATTACCGAGGGAAAATATAAATATATTGAAGTTGGCGAAGGCACACCTATTATAATACTGCACGGACTTTTAGGAGGTCTAAGTAATTTCAATGGTGTAGTTGCGCACTTTCCTCCGCTAGGCTATAAGGTTTTAGTACCTGAACTTCCTATTTACACAATGCCTTTATTAAAAACAAACGTGAAGAGTTTTGCGAAGTTTTTAGAGGGATTTATCAAATATAAAGGACTTAAAAAAGTAATTCTTTTAGGAAACTCTTTAGGAGGCCATATTGGACTTTTAGCTACAAAATTAAATCCAAACTTGGTAAAAGCTTTAATAATTACAGGGAGTTCTGGTCTTTACGAAAGTGCTATGGGCGACGGTTACCCCAAAAGAGGCGATTATGAGTTTATTAAGAAAAAAGCACAAGATGTTTTTTACGACCCAGATATTGCCACTCCAGAGATAATTGATGAGGTTTTCGCTACCTTAAATGATAGGATGAAGTTGGTAAAAACGCTTTCTATTGCAAAAAGTGCTATTCGCCATAACATGTCTAAAGATTTACCGCAGATGTTAACGCCGACTTGTATTATTTGGGGAAAAAATGATGCTGTAACGCCACCGAATGTCGCAGAGGAGTTTCATGAATTATTAGCTGATTCAGATTTATTTTGGATTGATAAATGTGGTCATGCTCCCATGATGGAGCATCCAGAACAATTTAACACTATTCTAGAATCTTGGCTTACAGCAAGAAATTTTTAGAAAAAACCATAAAAAATGAAAATAAAGTCAGCTGACTTTGTGATTAGCAACGCTAAGGTTGCCAGTTGCCCAAAAGACCCTATTCCTGAATACGCATTTATAGGAAGATCTAACGTGGGAAAATCATCTTTAATTAATATGCTTACCCAGCGTAAGAGTTTGGCTAAAACTTCAGGCAGACCGGGAAAAACTCAGCTCATTAATCATTTTATCATTAATGACAATTGGTTTTTAGTAGATTTACCAGGCTACGGTTATGCCAAAGTTTCTAAGAAAGACAAAAAAACCTTTCAAAAATACATTACCGATTATTTTTTAGAACGCAAACAACTGGTATGTGCTTTTGTTTTAATTGATATTCGCCATGAACCGCAACCTATTGACTTGGAATTTATGCAATGGATGGGTGAACATCAATTACCCTTTGCCATTATTTTTACCAAAGCAGATAAATTGAAACCAAACGCCATTTTAAGAAACGTTGAAAATTATATTCAACAATTATTAACTAGCATCTGGGAAGAAGCACCGCCTTATTTTATTACTTCATCTACTAGCGGTGTTGGACAAGAGGAGCTTTTAAAATATATAGAAAGCCTGAATGAAAACTTTAAAAACAGCAAATGGGCTGATTTAATTTAAGTACTAATTCAAACGCTTTTCTATTAATTGCATTAAATCTTCTACCATTTCCAGACTATTAAGTTCGTCTGTGTTTATAAAAACTTCTAAAGCATAATCTGTTTCTGCCAAAACAATAGGAAAAGTGATTTTGTACCCAAATTTAGAGGCATACATTTTAGTATATTCATCTTTATATAGAAATTCCGTAGGTGTGTTGGAAGCTTTCCTAAATTTTTTCCAAGACTTATTTTCTTTAAAAAGTCCGAATGTTATATCGCATAAATTGCAATTATAGGTGGTTGGACTTAGTATTTTATGCACCATATCAAACACGGCATTATGCTTTCCGGAATTGGCATTATAAATAAAAATAAGTCTTTTAAGAGTTTGTTTTTGCATTTGTCAGTAAGCTCAAAAGTATTATGAAAAAGTTATGAAAAATAGTTGACACCTTGGTAAGAATTACCTCATAGGCCTACCGCGAATCGCTTTCCTAAATATTAAACAACGATTACTTTTTCAGTTCCAATTTTTCAGCAAAATAATCACAGAAATCTTTCATGGTTGCGGTCATTTTTTCGTCTTGAGTAGCTTTCATAAAGGTATCAGACAAGGATACTAAAGTTTGATGAAAAAATATTTTCATTTCATCAACAGGCATATCTTTTGTCCATAAATCTATTTTTAAAGATTCTTTATTTTTACTATCCCAAACAGAGAGTAGCATAGCTTTTGCCTCTTCGTTATGAATACCGCCATCTTCTGCCGACCAATTAAGCGCTTCGGGCACTCGGTTTTCGTCTAAACTTACGGTTAATGATATTTGTGAGCTGTGTAATTTACCCATTAGTTTCGTGGTTTGTAATTTGATTTTTTAAAAATTTCTTCTGCTGGAATACTTGCCATTTGTTGTAACGTTACTTCGTTATTTTTCATAAAAGCTCGAACAATTTGCCAACCCATATACCTTCCTACGCGACCTGGAGACTCGTTATCCAGCTCCAACTGAAATTTTGAAAACGGCGCAGGATCTAAAAATCTGCCTTGTAATAACCTATCTGTGCTATAGAGCAAGTCTCTTTCTACAAAATAACGCCAAATATATTCTTCATTTAGTTTTACCCATTCTAATTGTACAGGCGTATAAGCTATGCGTTTTTCTTCAGCTTCAAAACTCAATATTTTATCTTTTAGATATAAAATTTTACCATAATATATCATGTGCTCTAAAAATGTTCTACCCTTCTGTGGAGGGATAATAGTCATACTAAATTCTGATGCAACATCAGATACTAAAAACTTTTTATCTAAGCCCTTGGCGATATAGTTTTGAAATCCCTGATAAAATTTATGGTCTTCTCCTAAATAATTATCTAATCCTATTAATAATAAAGAATCTGCTAAAATTACGCGATTGGTATAACCAACATCCGAGGTAAGCGTAATTACTTTAGGCACCCTAAAATCAGCAAAGTAATATTTTATATGTTTAAATAGTTGGGTTAGGGCTATTTGTTGTTCCTCAAAATCAGGGAACTCTTTAGCGACTTCGGTATTCAATTCTATTTGAATAGTATCCTTTAATTTAGCATTCCAGATACTATCTGGGTATTGGGCTGGAAATAGATAAGGATACTTATTTTTTATTTTATAAAGACTTTCGGGAGTGGTTGCTGCAAATTCTTTGTCGAACCTTTCTACTTGAACTTCTAGCGTTATTTTATCAATTTCTTTAGCAGTTTTATCTTCTTCTGCACATTGATGAAAAAATAATGATATAAATATTAAAAAGATAAAAATTAGTTTCTTCATATAAAGTATCCCTGATTTATTTTATTTATTAGCGTTAAGGCTTTATTTTTACAGTGCAAAGTTACTAGATTTTAATGTAAAACAAACAAACATGCAAACCGAAAAAGTAATTGATCATATTGTAAGCTGGTTAAAAACCTATGCTACTAAAGCAAAAATGAATGGTTTCGTTATAGGGGTCTCTGGAGGTATCGATTCTGCTGTAACTTCTGCACTATGTGCAAAAACAGGTTTAGAGCTTTTGTGTTTAGAAATGCCCATACACCAACCCGTAAATCAGGTAAATAGAGCCTCGAGACATATAGAATGGTTGCAACAAAATTTCAGGAGGGTACATAGACAAGAGGTAAATTTAACTCCAGTGTTTGATAGTTTAGTGGCTTCATTCCCTAAAGTTGAAGACGAAGAAGACAGGTTTATGTCGCTTGCGAATACAAGAGCGCGTTTAAGAATGACGAGTTTATACTATTTTGCTGCTTTAGAAGGTTATTTAGTAGCAGGTACAGGTAATAAAGTAGAAGATTTTGGCGTAGGTTTTTACACCAAATATGGCGATGGTGGCGTTGATATAAGCCCAATTGCCGATTTATTAAAGACTGATGTTTGGAAAATCGGCAAAGTTTTAGGTATCAACGAAGAAATTATAAAGGCGGCACCTACAGACGGACTTTGGGGAGATGACAGAACCGATGAAGACCAAATTGGCGCTAGTTACCCAGAATTAGAATGGGCTATGGCTATGGATGATAAAAATAAAACTGTGGAAGATTTTTCTGGAAGAGAAAAAATAGTATTTGGTATCTATAAAAAATTCAATAATGCGAACAAACATAAGATGATTCCTATTCCGATTTGCGAGATACCAAATGCCCTAAAGTAACCACTCAGCTTATAATCAAGTAAGTAAATCGAAAAAATAAAATAAAACATTGCCCTTCCATAAAAAAAAATGAAATTTACCAAGCAAATAAGCTAAATAAACATTACATTGCATGTGAGAATTTATGGGCATTTGCAATGTAAGTTTAAAAGTAATAAATTAAAACAAAAAACCATGATTAAAATATTGATTGCGGATAATCATCCTATCGTTAGAGCTGGAATTAAGCATGTTTTAGATACCGTTGCAGATTTTGAAATAGTCGGTGCTGTAGCTACAACTTCAGAATTGTTTAGTAAACTAGAAACTGTAGTACCCGATGTAGTAATGCTAGAAATGGACATTCCTGAAATCAACGGAATTGCAGCACTCAGAAAAATCAAGGCTGATTTCCCAGATTTAAAAGTGTTAATTTACAGCGGACAATCGGAAGATGTTTATGCGCTAAGTACCATTAGAGCTGGTGCTTACGGCTATTTATCAAAAGGTGCAGAAGTAGATTATATTATTTCTGCCGTTAGAAAAGTAAGCAAGGGCGATATGTTCATTACTAACGAATTGGCACAACGTCTTGCTTTTGATGAAGGTACTAAAAAGCCAAGAAGATTTTTCAGAAAACTTTCTTCTAGAGAAGTAGAAGTACTAAAAATGTTAGCAAGCGGCAAACGAAATAAAGATGTTGCCATTGGCCTAGACTTAAATGAAAAAACAGTAAGTACTTATAAAGCACGTTTAATGCGCAAGCTTAATGTTGATAATTTAGTAGATTTATTGCAACAAGCAAAAGCCTTAGAGCTTTATTAAAAAAACAAAAAAACCTAGCTTTGCTAGGTTTTTTTTATTCATTTATAATTAGAAATTAAGAAAGCACTCTATTAAGTTTTTGACTTAGTAATGTATTGAGATGAATATAATTCATAATTTCTTCTAAAATTTCTCGATTATCTTTTTCAATATCCTGAGTTTCATTTTGCAATACGTTAATTCTTCTTTTTATTAGGAAACAGCGCAAGGTTAAAATAGTTTCGCTTGCCAATTGAGATATTCCCTGATCTTTACTTTTGGGATAAATATCTTTGCTCGCCCAATCATGAAGCATATACTTTTCTTCTTCCATTAAAATAGAAGATATTTCTGAAACCATATCTTGATCTAAAGTTGCCATAAAACTTTGAACTGTAAAACTTTCGTTTTCATTAAGCTCTTGCACTAAAGTGGTATAAATTCGCTTAAAATTTTCATTGCCCAATTCAATTTCATCTTCTTGTAAGTCTAAAAATATTTTTTCATAGACTTTGGCATCTATAAATTCGGGCTCTAAGGCTAAATCGCCTTTCTCATTTTCTTTTAAAATTAAATCTTCAAAACGTTGAGAAGTGTTACCGTATAAAAGTAATATTTCAATGATTTTACGTTCAAGCTCAAACTGAACGTCCACTTTTTGAGTAACTTCTTCATTGCGAACCACCGCAAAAGCTTTTTGCGATTCCTTTACTCTTTGGTTTGCATCTGAAACATCTTTTTTACTAATCTGAGCCAAAGTATTAAACAATACTGCTTCAGAAACATTCATAATTTTAGCACATTCTTGAATGTATATTTCTTTTTGAATGCGATCAGGAATTTTAGCAATACTGTTGACAATATCCCGAACAGTATCAGCTCTTTTTATAGGATCGTTATCAGCCTCTTTCATCAACAAAGAAGCTTTAAACTGGATAAAATCTTTTGAATTTGTTTTTAAAAATCCTGCAACCTCCTCTAAACTATTGTGCTTCGCAAAACTATCTGGATCTTCGCCTTCTGGAAAAGAACATACTTTTACATTCATTCCTTGCTCCAAAATAAGGTCGATCCCCCGCAACGAAGCTCGTAAACCCGCAGCATCACCATCAAACAAAACCGTAATGTTTTTGGTGAGTCGGTTTATTAAACGAATTTGCTCTGGTGTCAATGCCGTTCCGCTAGAGGCCACCACATTTTCTATACCGCGTTGATGAAACTGAATTACATCGGTGTAACCTTCCACCAAATAACAGTTATCTTCTTTTGCAATGGCTTGTTTGGCATGAAAAATACCATACAAAACTTTACTCTTATGGTAAATATCGCTTTCTGGCGAATTCAAATATTTAGCCGCTTTCTTATCGTTTGTTAAAATTCTTCCTCCAAAACCGAGAACTCGCCCGCTCAAAGATTGAATAGGAAACATAACACGTCCCTTGAACCTATCGAACTTTTTGGTGTTTGATGGATTTTCAGCTCCTTCTTTCACTATAGACAGACCAGTACTTTCCAAATATTTTAATTGATAGCCTTTTTCTAACGCAGCGTTCGTAAACGCATCCCATTGGTCTAAACAATAGCCCAGCGCGAATTTTTTTATGGTTTCATCCGTAAAGCCACGCTCTTTAAAATAGGTGAGGCCTATAGCTTTACCTAACTCATTTTTCCATAAAATTTCTGAAAAGTATTTTTGGGCAAATTCAGATACCAAATACATGCTTTCACGCTCATTGGCCTGCTCTTTTTGCTCATTGCTTTGCTCGGTTTCTTCTATTTCGATATTGTACTTTTTAGCTAAGTATTTTATAGCCTCTGGATAAGTAAAATGCTCGTGTTCCATTAAAAAGGCCACTACATTACCCCCTTTTCCGCTACTAAAATCTTTCCAGATTTGCTTAACAGGACTCACCATAAAACTGGGTGAACGCTCATCAGTAAACGGACTCAGGCCTTTATAATTAGCTCCTGATTTTTTTAATTGTACAAAATCACCAATTACCTCCTCTAAGCGGGCAGTTTCGTATACTTGATCTATGGTGGTTTTTGAAATCAAATTGTTTTTTATTATTACCTAGGTTAATCTAAAGATTATCATCAGAAGAATTAAAAATCATATTTTAAATATTCAAATATAAGTTTTATTGATTTGTTGAAACACAATTATTATTTCAACAAACTATTTAAAAATTCATCTGCCGTCATTACTGGAAGAAGTGACTGTTTAAAATCTTTTCCGTTTCTTGTTATTATTATTTCACATGCTGACTCAGCAGCACTAAAATATTGCAATGCACCTTCAAAATCTTGAATAGATGAATTAAGACCCTTTTCAATTATCTGTTCATTAAGAAAACATATTTCAGATAAAATCTTAAATTTTCGTAGTTTTTCTTTAGCGATTTTAGAATTATCAAATTTAGAAAGAAAATAGTTCACAGTTACAAAAGATATCGGCGATACCACCATTATAAGTTTTTCTTTTTCCGCTAAAGTTGCAATCTTAGCGATTGGCTCATAAAATGGCTTTCTTTCCCCTAAAAAGTCCAATATAATATTAGTATCTATAAAAATTCTTTTGAGCATTTATACTTTTCAATTAAATAATCAGAATACTCTTTTTTATAATCCAAATCAGATGGAATTTCTGTTCCAGAAGTTATACTTTTAACAAATGGTGATATTTCAAACTCGTTTATGCTTTCATCCGAAGTCAGCGATTGAAAATAAGATTCCACAATTCTAGACAAACTCATTTTTTTTTGGAAGCATAAATTTTTGCTCTCTCAATAATTTCTTGATTTAGCTTTAATGTTAATTTAGTATCCATATAATTATATTTACACGCACAAATAAAAATATTTAATGCGTATATTTTAATATTTTATCGATTTTCTTTTAACTTTAGCTAAACCTACCCCAGTTTACAGGGGTCATATTTTCACTCTTGTAAGGGTAAATTAAGCCCAGATTTCTGCACATCTTTGTTTTAGAAATTTTTATCAAATAAAAATAACCTTTAAAAACAAAAATTATGATCTGGGGAATCACACTCATCTTATTAAGTATTATTGCAGTACCATCGTTGCTGTTATCAAAAAAGCCAAATGCCAAAGAACTTTTAGAAAAAATTGAGCCTTACCAAGCTTGGATTGGAATGGTATTTTGCTTCTGGGGTATTTGGGGAATTATCAGCGCCGTTATAAATATCGGATGGTTAACAAAAGCACCATTATGTTGGATTACTTTTTTAGCAGGTAACATTGTATCGGCAGCATTGGGTTTTATGTTAGGCTTCGGTTTAATTAGTAAATACTTTTTGTCAAAAAATGCAGACGCAAAAGAAAAAGCAGACGCCTTACGCGTTAAAATAGCACCAAAACAAGGAAAATTGGGCATTATTGGCATTATTGTTGGTGTTTGGATGATTGCGGCGTCTTTCATTTTTACCATTTAGTAACTAAAATATAAACACATGAAAAAAACATTCACTGTATTATCTATTCTTTTCTTAACTATGACATCCATAGCTCAAAACACACCAAATATCATTTCTGTTAGCGGAAATCACGCTTACAAAGTTCAACCTGAACTTACTGCTAAAATGATGATCAGCCTTAATAATATCTATTATGATGCGCCTGGGATGACCTTTCCTGAGATAAAAACAAGTTATATGAACAACCTGTCAAAAGCGGGCATCAATATAAATATGATTTCTGAGGATAACCTTGCCTACGCCATAATGGGGTATGAAAAAGAAGGAAATATGCTTTCTTTTAAAACTAAATCTTTAGAAGAAATAAAGACTTTTTTAGGGGTAAAATCATTAGGAGTCAGTAGGTCGGAAACGACTATGGAATTTACCTTAACGGATGAGGAAATGGCTTCCTATGCAAAATTTGCCTATGATAACGCTAAATCAAAAGCAGAAGCACTTGCAAAGAAAATTGGGAGAACTGTAGGGAAGGTAACTAATATTTCTGATAGTAACTCTAATAAAATTAGTGGTTCATTATATAACACCAACGAAATAAATACAAGAGATTATTATATTTCTGTTTCTTTTGAACTTTTATAATCATTAGTTGGTTGATAAAGAAGAAGACCTTGTTTAGTTTGTTTGTATCGCAACTTTATTTAGTTTGCTGTAAACAAGGTTCTTCTTCTATATTAAAAACTGAACCAGCAAGGCCTTTAATTCCAAAGTTTTGGTCTGTTGACTTTTTGTCAACCAATGCTTATTTCTCAATTATAAAGTTTGTTTTTAACATAGAAACGCTCAGAAAGGCATATATACTTTAGACTTTCTTATGCTCAAAATGAACTTTCTTGCTGATTATACCAATTATGAATCCAAATAAGCCCAATAATTTGTTTCTATTGCGCCCATATTTCAATAAAAAATAAAACCGTAGCTAATGCTATGCATTGATTTTCTATTTCATCTGAACACAATATAATTCAAATTCTTTAGACC